>JAUVRN010000073.1 GCA_030597645.1 Candidatus Zixiibacteriota bacterium | reverse complement strand
GCAGGCGCGGGTGCGTACACGTGATACAGAAGCCAGTAGACGATCACGCCGGTCACCGACACGTACAGCCACAGCGGCAACGTCCAGCGGGCGATGTTGCGATGCAGTGCATAGCGGCCGCTCAGTGCGCGCAGCAGCGTAATGACGACCAGCGGTACGATGGCAACCGCCAGCACCGTATGCGTGGCCAGGATCGTGAAGTACACGGGACGGATCCAGCCCTCGCCCGTGAACGAAGTGGCACCCGCCGAATAGTGATAGATCACGTAGGAGATGAGGAACAGAATGGCTGCGGCTACGGCGGCCAGCATGCAGCGCCGGTGCGCAGTGCGTCTGCCGTTGCGGATGAAGATGTACCCGGCGATCACAAAACCGGCGCTGGTGGCGTTGAGCGCCGCGTTCAGCGTCGGCAGATGTATGGTGTCCATGCGCCCCCCGAATCGAGACGTTCAGGTACTCGGACGTCTCCGAAGTAGTGTCCTGAGTCAGGACACTAGAGCATTTCAGCCAGTTGGCGTGCATCCTTCACGAGACGATCCACCGACGCCGGATCGAGACCATCGTAGTAGCCGCGAATCGAGCCGTCGCCGTCGATCAGCACAAATCGGTCACTATGCAGGATCCCACCCGGCTCATCGCCCGCCTCGTGGTCGACCACCAGTTTGAATCCGTCGGTAGCCAGAAACCGGATATCGTCCATGTCACCGGTAAGAAACAACCAGCGCTCGTGGTCCGCCAGAGCTTGATCAGCATACCACATCAGGCGCTCGGGCGTATCCCGGCCAGGATCGACCGATACGGACACCATCCTGAAGGCATCCACATCCGTCAACGCTTTCTGCACACGGTGCATTTGCGACGTCATGCGCAGACAAGGGCCGCTGCACGCGGTAAAGATCAGATCGGCCACCCAAACGTGGCCCCTCAACTCGGCCAGTGAAACGGGCGTATCGTGCTGCGAAGTCAGGGTGACGGCCGGCACGGTACCGAGTCGCGGCAATGCCTCGTCACCACCAGCAGCGAACCCCACATACGCGGCGACACCAATCCCCACGAGCAGCACGACGGCGCC
This sequence comes from Candidatus Zixiibacteriota bacterium, assembly GCA_030597645.1. Lineage (GTDB taxonomy): Bacteria > Zixibacteria > MSB-5A5 > JAUVRN01 > JAUVRN01 > JAUVRN01. Next base: position 6,784 of record JAUVRN010000073.1, on the reverse strand, counting down.
AAATGCCCACACGCCCGCGCCGCCGCGTGACCGGCTCGGTTCTGGCTGATTCGATTTGGAAACGGCCATCTACACCCCCTAGAACAGAGATCGCCCGGCATCCACACCGATCAGCGCCAGAAGCAGCGGGTGATAGATGATGGAAGCCAGCAACAGTCGACGTGCGGAGACGTTGGTCTTCCAGATCGCCGTGGCTATCCCGAAGCCCAGAAACGCCAGTCCGATGATAAGCGCACCGACGAAATAGAAATCACCGGTGAGCCCCAGCCACGTGGGCACCAGACTCACCACGAGCAGGGCCAGGCAATTCCAGGTGATGTGTCGAGCGGTTCGACCGCCTTCCGGATCGCATACCGGCAGCACCGGGAATCCGGCGCGCGCGTAGTCGTTGCGATACATCCAGGCGATCGAAAGAAAGTGAGGGATCTGCCACAGGAACATGATGCCGAACAATGCCCAGGCACCCCAATCGAGCTGTCCCCGGATGGCCGTCCAGCCGATCACCGGGGGCATGGCACCCGGCACGGCACCGATGAAGGTCGAAAGCCAGGTCGTGCGCTTGGACGGCGTGTATACGAACAGGTAGCTGACGATCGTGAACAGGGCCGCGCCGGCCGTCAACAGGTTGGTCAACGCCAGCAGGTACAGGACGCCTGCCACGCAGACGGCCACGCCATAGATCAGTGCAGGTCTTGCACCGATTCGGCCCTGAGGGAGCGGCCGATCCTGCGTCCGCTTCATGAGACCGTCGAGATCACGCTCCCAGTACTGGTTGAGTGCCGACGCACCGCCCGCACACAACCCCGTACCTATCAGCATGTGCAACACCAGCCACCAATCGAGCGGGCCGGGTGATGCCAACACCGAACCGGCCACAGCCGTTACGAGCACAAGAAAGGTGATGCTTGGTTTGAGCAGTTCGACGTAGTCGCGCACTGCGGCTGAAGCGCCTGCGGTCGGACGGGATACGCTCACGCTGCCGCGCGGTCTCATGCGGGCACCCCGGAAGTGATGCGCGTGGATGCTACGCGCGATGAGGCCACCGGCGCGGCCAGGTGTCTGCGCGCGCGCAGCGCCAGATAGATAGACGTGCCCCACATGGCGGCCCCGGTAACCACGTGCACCGAAGTAATGACGGGCGCCTTGCCAGACCACACGGTAAAGCCACCCAGGGTTATCTGTGCCAGGAGCAATAGACCCATCAGCAGCGCGGGGCGAACCAGTTCCGCGCGACGCCTGTGATCACGAACAACACGAGCTACGGTCCAGATCACCAGGACCGCGACCATCACGGCGCCGAGTCGATGCAACAGGTGAATAGCCACGGGACCTTCCAGAGACGGTGGCCACAGCCGGCCGAACATGAGCGGAAAATCGGGAATGGCCAGACCCGCACCGGTGTGACGCATCAGCGCACCGAAAAGAATCTGGATGTAGATGCCGGCTGCCGTAAGCGTGCTCAGGGTACCCAGCGATACCCTGTGCGGTTTCTCGGGATGCACCGCAGGACGCAACCAACCCGGCGACGTGAACAGCGCAATGGCCACCGTGGTGGCAAAGAACAGTTCGGCCAGCCCCGCATGCGACACGGATACAGCGGTGGGAAGGAAGAAGAGCACCGTAATCCCGCCCAGCAGGCCCTGCAGGCAAACCGCACCCAGCGCCATCCACCCGAGGCGCCTGAGCCAGCGCCGCGATTCACGTCGTTGCAGCCAGACAGCCAGCCCGATGACGAGCATGCCCACCAGGGTGGCGACCATGCGATGTCCGTGTTCGTAGAAAATGCCTCCGATCATGGGCGGCATCAGCTTGCCGTAGGAAAGCGGCCAGTCGGGCACCGCGAGGCCCGACCCGGTGCTCGTGACCATGCCACCGGCGAAGATCAGAAACAGCGTGGTCAGCGCGACGATCCGCGCGAACAGGTGCAGCCAGCCGTTGCGGCGCCGGGGGGAGGGCAGCGAGCCGCTACCGTTTACAGGTGACATGATATGGTTCCGATGTATCCCTCAGACTAGTGACGTGACTCATCAAACGCCGGCTCTTCCGCGGGCAACCCCAGTTGGTCGAGAACCTGCTCCGCCATCCAGGCCTCGTATCCGGCCTGGTCGTGAATCCTGTATACACCGCGCATCCGGTAGTGCCCCAGTCCGCAGAGCTGTGCACAGGCGATCTCCCACCGTTCTCCTTCGGGCGTGGGCATGGTCGCCTCGAACCAGATCGGGATCTCCATACCAGGAATGGCATCCTGTTTGACGCGCATCTGCGGCAGGTACAGGCTGTGGATCACGTCCTTGGCGGACAGGTGCAGGATGATGGGTGTATGGACAGGCAGGTGCATCTGGTTGATCATCGTAATGTCATCCTGGGCAGAGGTGTCCGTCATGTCGAGGCCCAGCGGGTTGATCACCTTGTCGATCAGCTTCCAGTCGGTACGCCCGAAGACACCGTCGGCGCCCGGGTAGTGGATGTTCCAGGCGAACTGCTCGGCCACCACGCGCACGTGAAACGCCTCCCCGCTCGGCGGAAACGCCTCGACCTTCCTGGTCCAGATCGGGATCGCCAGTCCGATCAGCAGCGCAAACTCTACGACGACCACCGCCACTTCCAGGTAGGAAGACGCGTGGCTCTTGACGCCATGGTAATCGGCCTGCTCGTGCCGTTTCCGTCGGAAACGCACCAACGTATAGATGAAGAACGCACCCCAGCCCAAGAACAGGATTGCCATCAGCCAGTGCATATACAACATGAGCTGATCGATCTGTCCCCCGTGGGTGGAGGCGTTGACCGGCATGCTGAGCCACTCCATCATGATCGGGCTTCCTCTTCACGAAGCTTGTCCTGGAGCGACCCCACACAGGTGATCGCGGAATCGAGAGGTCGCCGCCCCCGCCACCAAAGATAGCCGAAAAAGGCCACGAAGCACGAAAGCACGCATCCCGTGATGCCCATCAGCAGGAGCACCGCGGCACTGGCGCCTTTGGTCTGCGGATCATTCGGGTCGCCGACGCATACCGCGCATGCGTGCACTACCGCCGGATGCGCGGTCAGACCAAGAAACAGACCGGCGAGCACAACCCGCGGATGGCGGGTCAGACCGCTCCAAACCGGGCGCATCACGCCGAAGCGCATCAGGGCCCGGCGCATCACGCCGAAGCGCATCAGAGTCGGACGCATCACGCTGAAGCGCAGCAGAGCCAGACGCAGAAGATGCAGGTGCGTCAGAAGCAGGTACGTCACTAGAGCCCCTCCCGCTTCATCTTGTTGAGAAACGCCACGCCATAAATCACCAGCAGTACGGCGACCGCCAACGAGGCCAGGCCAAGCGCCATCGATCCGTCGGGTGACGTCAGTGCCCAGATACCGAAACCGGCCGTCGTGCCCACGGACAGCACGATAAAGACGATGTGGAAGGCTTTAAGGGACATTGGGTGTTCCTTGGTGATCGAGCATGGCTCCGAGCGGCAGGAATATCAGGACGACAAAGAAGATCGCGGTCAAAGCCAGCAGCCAGTAGATCGCCTTCTTCTCCGACACCAGGTGCATGAAGAAGCTGGCGACCAGGGAGCCCTTGAACGTCGCGATGATCAGGGCCACGGCCACGGCCGCGCCGACGGTGAACTCGAAGGAGGCCACCCAGACGGTGACGATCGTGAGCACTGCCAACGCGGCAAACACGAGCACATAGCTACGCACGTGTTTGCTGACGTCGTGTGTGTGCGAATCGCTCATCGCACCTCCTAAAGCAGATAGAGGACCGGGAACAGGAAGATCCATACCAGGTCCACGAAGTGCCAGTACAGGCCGGCCACTTCAACACGGTTAGTGAACTGCTCCGGTGCGGTCTTCCACATCTTCGCGCCGGGCCCCCACAGATAGGCGTTGACGATCATGCCGCCCAGCACGTGCAGGACGTGCAGGCCGGTGAGCGTGAAGTAGATCGCCATAAACGTGCTGTCACCCGGGTACAGGTGATGCGAGAACTTGGCTCCGTACTCGAAGCTCTTGACGATCAGGAAACCGAGACCGAACAGCAGCGTCAACCCCAGGTACACCCGGTACGCGCCGAATTTCTTCATCTTCAGCGACGCCCAGGACATGACCATGGTGACCGACGAAGAGATCAGGAGCATGGTGTTGAGCGTGGCCAGCGGCACACTGAGGATGCTCGCTCCACGCGGCCACTCGGGAGCCGCGACGCGCAGCAGGATGTACGACGAGAAGAGCGCGCCGAACAGCATCACTTCCGAGGCCAAGAACAGCCAGATGCCAAGCTTGGCGTTGTACATCCCGGTATCCGGCCGGGCGTCTACGGTGTACGGTATGTCCATTGTCCGCTATGCCTTCTCCGGCGCGTTCTGGGGTGCGTAGCCCTGGGGGAAGCCGGGCGCGCTGTACTCATATGGGCCGCGGTACACGGACGGCACCGTTTCGAAATTGCCGTGCGCGATGGGAGGCGAGGGCGCAGCCGACCATTCGAGCGTGGTCGCCTCCCAGGTGTTTCCGTCTTTGACCTTCTCGCCCTTGAACATGCTGCGGAAGAAGTTGATGAAGAACGGAATCTGCGCGATGGCCAGCGCCCACGCGCCGATCGACATCACCACGTTCCACTCCAGTACCGGCGCGGCGTGGGCGTACTGGGCGCCGCCGTCGTAGAGCCGCCGCGATACGCCGGCCAGACCCTGAATGAACATGGGCATGAAAATGACGTTCATGAAAGTGATGGTGCCCCAAAAGTGCAGCTTGCCCAGTCGGTCGTTCATCTTGCGGCCGGTGGCCTTGGGGAACCAGTAGTAGATACCGGCAAACAGCGCCAGGATCGTCCCCGGCGCCACGACGTAGTGAAAGTGTCCAATCACGTAATACGTGTCGTGCAGGGGAATGTCCGTGGCACTCAGGCCCAGTGGCAGCCCCGTCAGGCCGCCGATGCCGAACATGGGCAGAAAACCGAGGGCAAATAGCATGGGCGTGGTGAATCGTATGGACCCACCCCAGAGCGACAAGAACAGCGCCGAGAGAATGACCACCGATGGGACCGAGATGATCATCGTGGTCGTCTGGAAGAACGTGGAGATCGACGTGCCCATGCCGGTCAGGAACATGTGGTGGGCCCAGACGATGAACGACATGAAACCGAGGAATATAGTAGAGAACACCAGCGATCGATAGCCGAACAGCGGCCTGCGAGTGTTGTTGGCGATGATCTCCGCCACGATGCCCATGGCCGGGAGAATGAGCACGTACACCTCGGGATGAGCCAGAAACCAGAACAGGTGCTGCCAGAGCAGCGGACTGCCTCCCCCGGAGACGCTCAGCGCCTCACCGCTAACCACCAGACCCGTGGGCAAGAAAAACGACGTCCCGGCCAGGCGATCCATCAGCTGCAGCACACCCGCGGCCTCCAGCGGCGGAAACGCGAGCAGCAGGAGGAACGCCGTCACGAGCTGGGCCCAGACAAAGAAGGGCAGGCGCATCCAGGTCATGCCCGGAGCACGCAACTGGATGATGGTGACGATGAAGTTCACGCTGCCGAGAAGTGATGATGTGATCAATAACACCATCCCCAGCAGCCACATGGTCTGGCCGGTGGTGGCGATGTCCGACAGGGGCGGATATGACGTCCAGCCCGAGTTGGCGGCGCCACCCGGCGCGAAGAAGCTGGCCAGCATGACCACGCCCCCGGCCGCGTATACCCAGTAGCTCGACATGTTGAGCTTGGGAAATGCCATGTCGGGTGCGCCGATCTGCAGCGGCACCACGAAGTTGCCAAAGGCGCCCACGGCCAGCGGCACCACGCCGAGGAAGACCATGATCGTGCCGTGCATCGCGCCCAGGGAGTTGTAGAACTCCGGGGACATGATACCGCCGGGTGCCATGGACTCGCTCAGCAGCGATCCGATCAGGGGAATGGGCTCGTACGGAAAGGCAAGCTGCCACCGCATGAGCATCATGAGGCAGAACCCGAAGAACAGAAACAGCAGGCTCGTGATCGCGTACTGGATTCCGATCACCTTGTGATCGATGGAAAAGACGTATTTCCGCCAAAAGCTCTCTTCGTGATGCGCGTGCGCGTCGGCATGACTGACGGCGTCGGCGGAGTGGCTCATGGAGTCAGAATCCCGTGGTTCCTGTGATAGAAGGAAAAGAGGGGCGAGCGGCGTACGCCCGCCCCTGGGTGTCTACGGATTGCGTACGTCGGACGCGAAGTTGAAGGTGAGTTCCTTCATCTCGCCGTCCCCGATGGTGACTTCCTGTGTCTGCGTGCCCAGCTTCTCGTGCCAGGCTTCAATGGTGTAGGTTCCCGGAGCAATCTGGGGCAGTTCCCACATCCCGCCGGACTGCGCCACCGCGAAGTACGGATGGTCCAGCACACCCGCGTAGGCGCTCATCCAGGGATGGACCTCGCACTTGATGTGCACCATCACCTCCGCCTTCCTGAACTTCTTCGTGATCTTCATACCCTGGGTCGGCATCCCCACGTTGAACTCGGGGCTGTTCTTGGGCGTGGCGTGCACATTGTGCAACGTCGCGTCGCTGTTGACGATCTGCAGCTCCTGCTTGGTCAGGATCCCGAAGATGTGCGGGTGGTACATGCAACTCTTCTGGTCAAAGACCACCGGCTCGGCCGGGACGGGGAAGGTCCGGCCTTCCATTCCGGTCTTCACGTACACGAAGACGTTTTCCAGCGCGCCATTGGGGCCGAGTACGATGCTCTCGTCGAAAACAGGCTTTGCATTCGCCTCTTCGCAATACGGATCGGCGCTCATCTTGAGCTTGGCCTTCACCG
>JAUVRN010000425.1 GCA_030597645.1 Candidatus Zixiibacteriota bacterium | reverse complement strand
TGCGATATCTGTGCGGGAAGCCCGATGCCATGCGAGTAGATCATGTGGACTGATGCTGAGCGAACGGATTCCTCCGGAGTGAATAGGGAACGGCCAATACACCGTAGCATTCCAATTCTGCTGCTTGCCGCGTCACTGACATACTGTGTTTGCAGCCCGACAGACGCTGCCTCTTGGCCGGAGTACCAGAGGCGTCAGCCGCTGGTCACCGTCGATTCACTTCAGGCATCAGCGGACTTGACGGCAGATCAGAACCGCGGCGCACAACCCGGGCCATCTAGCTCGCAGGGCGCTCCTCATGCAAGACGCTTCGGCATGACGTCTGTCGACATGCAGCAGATCGGCACCACAGGCCGTCAGGTCGAAGAGTACAACTCTGTAATCCAGGCAACGTGGACCTGGGCTAAGGACAGCCTTTCATCCAGAATAGTCTGGTGGGACCGGACCTGTGTATCCGGCCCGGTCGGAATCTGGCAACTGGACAACGGCGAGAGCATCAGTGCGGTCCATTTATGCCCGCTCCTGACCGGAACGCTTGTCTTGTTCAGCGGCGCGCGGCCCGGTTATTGCAACCTGCGGAATCGTCCGGATGGAAAGGTCATCGTGGTGTACCATGATGAGACGCCGGCTGGTCCCATAGCCGGGTGGTGGGCGGAGCTCGACCTGTTCGCGGGCGGCGGCTTTTTCGCCCCGTTCCCCTCGGTGGCACCCCTGCCCGCGGGGAGGGAGAGTCCAGGTATCGGCTGGCCCAGAAGTGCCATTTCCACCTGCGGTTCGGACGTGATACATCACGCGGTGGGTACGTGGTCTGGGGCTCGCACCGAAACCTGGTACTGGCGAGGCATCATCTTCGAAAACGGATCCCAGGACAGCATCCACTGGGATGCTGCGCAGCAGCCAAAATTGCTGGACCCCGTGTCGGTCGGGATCAGCAATACCATCGAAGCCCACGGGGATACGGTTGTCGTGGTGCTCGCGAGGCAACTCAACCCGGTAAATGCCGATGTCGTGTATTATCTATCCACCGACTGCGGCGTGACCTGGGGCGGGATGAACAACATCACGAACTACGCGTCGTCGGATCCGGAGGGTTTCTGGGCTGAACTGGCGGCGGTGTTCGATCCCGACGGAAACCTCCACGTGATCTGGAATACGGCGCCGGCCGACGGCGGTGTGGCCCCCGTGAACCTGTACCACTGGGACATGGCGTCGGGGCAGGTCCACATGGTGACGTCCGCCGCCTGGACGAATAGCTGTGCAGGAGACTCCATCCCGACCGCCGCACCCAACAACGGCGCCGGCCTGAACAACCTGGCCATCGCGGAGCCCAATCTGTCCGTCAAGCCGGCCGGCATCTACGGCCCCGACGAACTTCTGTATGCCGTGTGGACCCAGTACGGCCCCACGGACTTAGACTGTGCGACGCTCGACGCCGTCGGAACGCGTGGCGGGCACGTAAACGGTGAGATCTACTATTCGGTATCTTCGAACGACGGACTCACGTGGGACCGGCCGCTGAACGTTTCCGGCACGGTGTCGCCCGATTGCCTGCCCGGAGACTGTTTCAGCGAGAGCTGGACCACCACCGCAGCGGGGGCCGATTCGGGTGTGTACATCTCATATATCGAGGATACCCACGCCGGCCCCGGCGTCCTGGGAGGCGGTGTGCTAACCTACAGTCGCGTCAAGGTGATGGCTCCGGAGGCGAGGCCGCCCGTGGTCGAGCCTCTCATGGCCGTAACACCGACGCGTTTCGCGGAGCTGAATGCGGATCCGATCTCCGGCAATCCCGATACGGTGGAGTTGAGCATTGTGAGTATCGGCAACGCCGACCTGGACTACGTGGTCAGCGTGACGAACGATGACGCAGGCCAAAGTCATGTCGCCGTCGAGGGGGACCTGACGACCAGCGGTACGATCCCTGCCGGCGGAGCGGCCCAGATCATCTCGGTGTCATTCCATACCACCGGCCTGCCTGATCCTTCCGAACACAATTGGCGTTTGGAGATCACCTCCAACGATGCCGCCAGCGACCCGGGGCAGGGGGGGACACCGATCCACGTGCATCTCCAGGTATTTGCAACGTCCGCGTGGAACGCCTGTGAACAGGACACGCTCTCTACAGGCCTCCATCGGATGGCGGTATCATCGTGCCTGGAGATGGGTAACAGGGGTCACTTTGGGACCGGGTTCTTCAGCTACCAGGATTCTTCGGAGGGGCGGGGAAGCGGTTCGCCGGTCATCACCCTGGTGTCCGGACCCGACACGCTGGCATACCACAACGCGTTCATGGGTCTTGCGGATCGCACGCGCGTGGAGAACAAGTCGTTCCGTGCACAGTCCGTGATGACCGTCACACGCAACCAGGTCAATACCGTGGGTGACAGCGTATACGTGGCCGACAAAGCCACCGGTGTCGCGTCGACCACCGATACGACCATCGGTATCGACTACGAGATGATCTTCCCACGTGTGTCTCACATGGCACGAGGTGCCGTGTGGACGTTTGCCATGCGCAGTCTTACGGGCAGCCCCATCACCGGAGTCAGCTTCGGTGTGGTCGCTGACACCGACACCGAGCCGTCCGCCGGTGAGAACGCCGGTGCGGGTAACGCCACGAAGGGCTGGATCGGTTGCGTGGGTGGGGAGAGCGATGAGGATGGCAACTTCACCCCGAACGACAGCATCATGGCTCTGTTCCACGTTCCGCAAGGCGGGTCGTGTGTGCGGGATGGTGCGGCAGCTGCGCAGGTACTCGCCAACCCCAACTACGTGCATCCGGCGAGCGCGTTCGAGACGGACTCCCTGTACGGTCTGTTCACGG
>JAUVRN010000193.1 GCA_030597645.1 Candidatus Zixiibacteriota bacterium | reverse complement strand
TCTGACGCTCATCGGGCAGAAGCGACGAGATCTGCACGTACTGCCGGTAGAGGGATTCGTACTCTCCCTTGAGTGCATCAAAGCTCTTGGCCTTCATCTCCACACTGCGGAGATCGCCCAGAATGCGTTCGTGCTCGGATGCCCTGGCGGCGATTTCCGCCGAATTGGGGCTGTACATCTGGGTGTACCAGAAGTACGCACCCAGACACACCCCCAGCACACTGAGTACGATCCTCTGATGCTTCGAATCTTTCAGATCCAGCGCCATCGTGGATGCTCCTAGTTCCGCTTGCCCGTGGGCTCGGCGGCCTGGGCCAGCTTGGCCGGACCGTCGGTGTCCACACCCGGCGCGCCGTGAGCGGCACCGGTGTAATCGAGTGTGCAGGAAAGCGCAAACGAATAGGCCGTGTGCGATTCAAGCTGCACCTCGCGTGCGTGCTTCAGGTCAATATCTTTGAAATGGCCGGATTTGCGCAGGTTGATGATCAGGTTGGCCAGGCCGGAGAGTGAATAGGCGTACCCTTCCAGCTCCGCCGGCACCTGTACCGTCGGTGTGAACGCCGCCTGCATCCCCGTGGTATCCCCGGAAGCCGGGGCGCCCGGTGTGCCGGCCGCGGCCGCCTGCGTCTCACGAAGTGCGGTCAGCCAGAGGAACTCCGGCAACCGTGTGGAGAGATCCTCCAGCACGTTCACCCACGCGGTCCGGTTCTGATCCAGAGTCTTTACCGCCTCGATGCGCGCGGTGATCTTTTGCTTGATCTCCACGAGACCGTCCACCACATCAATATCCCGCTGAAGCTGCTCCGCTCTCGCCTGAGCGATGCGGATCTTCCCCTCCAGCTCCTTGATCTGGTTGTTCTGATAGAACGTGATCGCCGCCATACCGCAGACGAGCAACACGGCTGCCGCAGCCGGCATGATGAGCTGTTTGGAGAGAGCCAGCCTCGGACCCTGAATCTGAAGCTCTTTGGGAAGTAGGTTTATTTCAATCATGGCTACTTCACCTTTCGTGCCGCCAGCCCTATGGGCACGGCCAATAGCGGTGCGATTCGCTCGGGCTGAATGTCGGTGAACTGCTCCGGATCGTATTCAATGTTCCGCAGTGGATTCGCGATTTCGATCGGAATGTTGAGCTGGGCCTGCACGTACTCGGGCAAGAACGGAATCAGCGCCCCACCGCCCGAGAGAATGATCCAGTCGATCTTGGGCACTTCCGCCAGCTGCCGGAAGTACGAGAACGCCACCTCCAGACCACCCACCAGCTCTTCGGCGGCCGCCACGACGGGCGCCTTGAGCATGTCGGGGTCGACCTGCGATTCCAGCTCGCCGCGCATCGCCTTCTGGGCCAGCTCCGGCGACAGCCGGAACTCGCGCTCCACCGCTTCGAAGACCAGTCGTCCACCGGACGGCACGTCACGGGTGGAGTGGTAGGCTCCACCCACGAGGAACGTGCAGTTGGTCAGGTCGGAACCGATGTTGACCAGCGCCGTCACCCGTGAAGGATCGGTGTCGTAATTGATTTCGTATGCGTTGAGGATAGCGAACGCGTCGGTATCGACGATGACCGGGCGCAGCCCCGCCGCCTGAATCAACTCGAGATAGTTGTGAAGAAACTCATTGCGAGCCGCCACCAGAAGAACATCCATCTTGTTGGTTTCTTCATGGATCTGGATCACGTGGTAGTCGAGCGTAACATCTTCGACGTCGAACGGCGCGCGCTGCTCCGCTTCGAAGAGGATGGCCTGCTCTGCCTCCGCACCGAACTTCTTGTCGATCGTGATCTTGTCCGTGAGTACACCGTGACCGGAGATGGCGACCACCACGTCGCGGATCTTCGGATCGACTTCGTCAATCAGACTCTGGATTTCAAAGACGATCTGTTCGCGGTCTTTGATCTCTTCGGCGACGATGCACTCGGGGGGCAACTCGCGCACGCCCAGTGCCTTGAGCACGTGCCCGCCTGCCTTGTGCTCCAGCTTGACGAGCTTCAGGCTGTTGGCGCCGAGGTCGAGACCTACTACCTCTTTGGCGGAACGTCCGAGATTGAACATGGTGCCTCCAAAAACCCTTCAGTTTAGTCCCCGACGACTCAGCACACCGGGGGCGATACGTCAGTAGTAGTATCGACCCCTCTACACAAAAATTAAGGCGGCCCCCATATTTTTGGGGCCGCCTCTCAAATGGTGGTGGGTCTGCCAGTTAGCCCTGATTCCTAGGAGCCGATCTCCGTGAGCCGTACACGTCCTGTAGAGGCCAGGACATTGATGGACATAACGATGGAGCCATCCCCGGTGACCAGTTGCAGATCGCCGGAGGTACTCGCCGCACCCGTGGAGTTGAAGACCACGCAGTTGTCTGCATAGGTGCATGAAACCAGCGATACGTCCGCCCCCAGCGTGTCGGCCCGCATCACGGAGTCCGACGAAGAATACGTCTTCGATGTCGGATCATCAATGTCCTTGAAGGTATAGATCGCGTTGGTCCCCAGCGCGAAGGCCACTCCGTAGGGCTGTCGTTCGGAGACGGCACGAGAGCGTGCCAGGCGCAGCTGAGAGACGATGTCGCGGGCATTGGACTTGATGCGCAGCTTGGGCATGTAGTTGAGGAAGCTCGGCACGGCCATGGCTGCTATGATCCCGATGATCACCACCACGGCCATCATCTCCATCAGCGTGAAGCCCGCCGCCCATCTGTTTTTTTCCTGGTTCATGATCGTCATTTCGTTCGGTAGGTTGAAAATTCGAGCCTGCGGGCCACCCCCGCCTGATCGGTCCAATTGACGCGAATGAAGATCTTGTAGACTCCGGCCGGCACGGTGCCGTCCGATGCCTGGTCGTCCACCCGAGCCATGTAGAAGAACTGGTTATTCACCCCGGCCGTGTCCACGAATGGCATGCCGCCTGCGAACGTGCCGACGTTCTTCAGCTCTTCTATCTTGTCCTGTGCGATGACGTTGGCTCGCGTGGCCTCATTGGAGAAGGCGTTGCCAGTGATGGAGATGGCCATCAGCGGGGCCAGCCCGAGCACGCCGATCGACAGGATGATGACGGAGACCATCACCTCGATCAGCGTGAACCCGTCCTTGCTTTTCAGTATTCTCAGCTTCATTCGACCAATCCTCTGGCTCCCGTGTTGAGCAAGAGCTATGCCCGCCCTCAGACGATATATCGGATCTCAGTGCGCGGACATAAACCGCCGTCGCTTCTAGAGTTACTCCATAGCCAGGGGCTGCCGGACCACCTGGATACGCCCAAACGGGGTCTCCGAGCGCCGAATTGCCGGATAGGCTGTGGGATCGGCCCCATACCCGCCGTTGACAATTGGCCCACTATGGCTAAATTAAACCATACCACCGGGTTCCCCGCTCAAGTCCACCACACCCGTGTTCTGTTATAAGGAGATCGGCACGACATGAGAATGCTTGCGTCAACAGCTCTGCTGATGCTCGGGCTGTCCGCCCCCGCGGTGGCCGTATCACGAGGGCCGGTCCGGTCCACCCCGGGACAGGAGACAGCCAGCGTGATCCACCCCCGACTGCACGAATTCATGACCACCGCCTCGTCGAGTGGGCGGATGTGGATTCAGTTCGCCGACCGCGGCAGCACAGCCGGCACGATGGTGCCCCTGTCGCAACGAGCGATCGACCGGCGCGTCAAACGCGGTGTATCACTGGACACTCCGGAGCGTCAGCCCGTGGCGCCCGAGTACGTCGAAGCGGTGCGGCGCACCGGCGCCCGCATTCACCGGATCAGTCGCTGGTTCAACGCCGTCTCGGTCGATTACGAACCACAGCTTGTGGAGCGAGTGGCGGCCATTCCCGGTGTCGCGTCGATTCGGCCGGTGGTCCGTTTCCGCCGCCCGGTCGAACCGCCGCAGGACGCCGTGGCGGTCTCGCGGGTTCCGCTTCGAGCTTCACCGTCTTCACTCAGCTACGGCGGATCGGCGGAGCAGATACAGCAGATCAACGCCGACATCGCACACTCCCGGGGCTACTCGGGGGCTGGAGTGCTGGTAGCCATGTTCGACACGGGATTCAGGAAGGACCATCTGGCCTTCGCAGCGGCGATGGCCGACGGGCGGCTGATTGACGAATGGGACTTCGTCTTCGACGACGGGAACACTCAGAACGAACCGGAGGACAATTCCGGAGCGCACAGCCACGGCACGTCGACCTGGTCCATCCTGGGCGGCCAGGTAGACAACCAGCTCTACGGCCCGGCCTACGGTGCCTCGTTCCTTCTGGCCAAGACAGAGGACATTCGTTCCGAGACCCAGGTCGAAGAGGACAACTGGCTGGCCGCGGTGGAATGGGCCGACAGCCTTGGCGCCGATGTCATATCGAGTTCGCTTACGTACAGTGATTGGTATGTCCCGTCCGATTACGACGGACTCACAGCGATCACGACGCTGGCCGCTGATCTGGCCGCCACGCTCAGCATCGTCGTCTGCAATTCCGCCGGCAATGCCGGACCGGCGTCGCCCTCCATCGGCGCACCGGTGGATGCCTTCAACATACTCAGCATCGGCTCGGTCCAGGCTACCGGGACCATATCCAGCTTCAGTTCACGCGGCCCCACCTTTGACGGACGCATCGAGCCGGGGGTCTGCGCTCGGGGCTCGGCGGCGTGGCGCGCTACGTCCCTGTCGCCGGCGCCGTTTGCCAGCGGCGACGGCACGTCGTTCTCCTGCCCGCTGGTGGGCGGCGGCGCCGCGCTGATCCTGGAGGCACACACAGACTGGAATGCACTCATGGTGCGCGAAGCGCTCATGCAGACCGCGGATCACGCACACAGTCCCGACAACACCTACGGGTGGGGCATCATCGTTGTGAACGCCGCCATCGACCACGAGGGCAGCACCGGGGTGCGCCCGACCGCCCCGGGCGCTACGTTTTTT
>JAUVRN010000199.1 GCA_030597645.1 Candidatus Zixiibacteriota bacterium | reverse complement strand
TTGCGATGGGATACCCCCAAGACGCTGCGGCATTGCGGACAGAAATACACGTACCGCTTTCCGAACATTCCTCCCAGGTCACGGAACCAGATCGAACGCAACGGATCCTTGCAGTGCGGGCACATCGGCTCGACATCCTGCTTTTGTTCCACCGTAATCATAACGTCCTCTCCTCGGCCATGGTGGGATACTTGACGCGGACTTATCGAAGATCACCACCCACTTTTTCGGACAGCTCTATTTCATGTCCGCTGGGATCCCGGATGTAAATGGAGCGTGAACGCGGCCAGTTCACATGACCGTCGTAGAGCACCTCGACACCGTTCGCGCGGAGTTCCTCCAGGGCGCCGTCAAAGTCTTTCAACGCCATACCAAAGTGATTGATCGTGAGCGCGTCCACCGGCCGGTCGACCTCAGGATGTTCATACATACAGAGATAGGCGACGCCCGACAGGCCGACGATCGCCCAGGGCTCGTCAGGATCATCCTGGTGGTCCTCCTTGATCTCGAAACCGAAGTTGCGCCGGTAGAATTCGATGGATTCAGACAGGTCTTTCACGCGCATATTGATGTGATCCAGGCAGATCACCTGAAGCGGTTGGTTGCTCATTGTTGTCTTCTTCCTCCCGGGGTCGGAACGGAGCGTGAGTGATCCAGGCAGCAATGTAAGCGCGAGCGCCTCGTACTCACAAGCGACGAAGCCATCTGGCTGCCAGCGGGGCGAACATCGTTGTGGCAAGTACCAGCACCCAGATGCGACCCCCTGCCAGGTTGTAATCGGCTAAGAGTCGGTCCCAGGAATGGCCGAACAGAAAGTGCCCGGCAAGGAACTCAAAGGCCACTGTGAGCAGGAGCCAGAGTCCCCCGATCCAGATCGCTTCACCACTTCGCGTGGGCCCGACCCAACCAATGGTCAGCCAGGCGACAATCAGAATAGTAATACCGAGAAGGACCGTACTGATCACGTGGCCTGCGTGTTCGCCGACCGCTGGAGTGATCAATGCGCCTCTGAGCATCCCGTTGGCGACGGCCAGCACGACCAGCAGCAGCCAGACTGCGAGGGCCCTCAAGAACACTTCGGCGCCGATCGCTCAGGTAGCCGGCAGCTTCACCCAGAACATGCCGCGGAGATCGCCCTCTTCGAACCCGGTGGCCTGATCGTCAGGATACAGCTCATGCAGTCGCACCTGGACCGTCGAGTCGATGGCGTTGCCGTGGCACTGCAGGCAGAGCCCCTTGGTGCGGATAGGTTCGACGTAGCCGATCTCGCCTGAGCTGAGCCGTATGGCACGGGGTTCGTTGTCGGCCGGATTGGCGAGGTATTCGTTGAGGAAGACCTCCATCCACGGCTCGGGCTTGTTCTGCGGATTGCGCACGCGGTGACTCGTCCTGCCTATTACGGCCCCATCGGTACTGGCGAGTTGGGTGATCTCAGGAGCCCGGAGCTGACACACTTCCATGGCGCGCTCAGGCCCGCCCTCATTCATTGCCCAGGTCAGGGCCTGGAAGAGCTCCTTCTTGAGCGGTGTCAGCGCGTCGCCGGCACGGGTCATGTCGGCTTCGGTGACCTCGGCGCTGGACGTGCAGCCCGCGATACAGGGCACGGCCAGCAGGAAAAATGCAGCCCATACGATCCTGGTATTGGACATCATAACACCTCCTCACCTCAGACTATCTACGATGTTGGCGCTGAAGGCCCGCGTGTGTCACCACGTCGGCCCCTTGCTTGCTCGACGCTACATTCATGCCGGTGGTCCGTTACGTGATGAGTCTGAGTGTGAGCGGGTAGCGGTAATGCTCGCCCCCGCTGGCTCGAACCGCCGCAATGATGGGCATAATCGTCATGAACAGCCCGAGTCCGATCAAAAACGGTATTCCGATCACGATCAGCACGAGGATCGCGAACACGAAGGCCAGGATGAACATCGTGATCTGGAAGTTCACCGCCTCTTTGCCCTGTTCATCGATGAACGGATGTTCGTCCCGCTTCATCAGCCAGATGATGAGCGGCGCAAGCAGAAAGCCTACGCCGTTGCCGAGCAATCCCACGAGGGCGCTGGCGTGACAGATGGCGGCCCACTTGTGGGCTTCCGTAACAGCTGCGGTGTCGGATGCGGAGCTTTCCATCTCAATCCCCCGAGGATGTGATCGGCTTGGTGAATGCGAACCCGGAGCCTCACGGCTCACGATGGAAAAGAGAAGAAGTAAAGTTGTGCGGGTCAAGCGCCGCACGCTCTGCCCGTACGACTCTCAGGCCGAAGAACTTAGTCGAGAAGTCCGGATTCTGCCAATAGGCGATCGGACCAGGACTGGGCCTCTGCGGCCAGACGCGTTCGCTCCTCGGGATGTGTCCATATGTCCTGCCAGTCGGCTTGCCAGGCGTTCAAGCGCTCTTTCAATGCTGCGAGCGTGTCACCGGTCTTCGAATCCGCGTCGCGGCGGGTCCATTCGATGAACAGCACGCTCTCAGTGAGCACTCGCAGGCTCGCTTCGGCGCTCGTGTCCAGATCGCTGAGCGTTGCGATGCGACTCAGGTCGGACGCCAGGTTCCCAATTCGAACCGGGATCTCATCACGAAGGTAACGGTCTTTCAGTGCGTTTGCACTCATGGCGCAACATCCAAAAGGGACTTTACACTCTCGGCTATTCGCATTCGAAGCTCATCGCTCTGGACTTCCATTGACCGATTACCGAGGCGCGGCCGCAGGTTGATCATGGACTTAAACGCAACTGCCTTCTTGCTCGGTATCCAGTCGGCACCCCATATCGTGTCGGGGTGGCTGCCATCCTGAAGGAGTGCAGCTTCGCAGTCGGCGTGCATCGCACCTCCGCCTGCCAGTACTGCCTGCTCAACGTCCACGGCGACCTTGATGTAATCGACAAGCACTTGGAGCATCTCATCTACCTGCTCCACCGTAGCCCGCGAGCGCAGGACGTGAACCGCCACAGGGCCGACTATCCGGAAGAGCTACTTCGCGGCGACCGGCTCGGGTGTCTTGTCGGCCGTCGTGCTCGGATTGCCGTTGCCGCCCTCCGGGGACTGCTCGGTTTCGGATGCCTTATCCAGCCCCAGCTTGACGCGCAGCTCGGCGTGGAGCTTGGCTGCGATATCCGGATTGTCCCGCAGGAATTGCTTGGCATTCTCGCGGCCCTGGCCCAGGCGTTCCTCGCCGTACGAGAACCACGTGCCGCTCTTCTCTACGGCGCTCTGGGCTACGCCGATGTCGACCAGCTCACCGACCCTGGAGATGCCGTAACCGTACTCGATATCGAATTCGGCATCGCGAAATGGTGGGGCGACCTTGTTCTTGACCACGCGCACTCGCGTGCGGTTGCCGATCGCTTCCTGGCTGTCCTTGATCGTGGCGATCTTGCGGATGTCGAGACGTATCGACGCGTAAAACTTGAGTGCGTTGCCACCGCTCGTCGTCTCGGGATTGCCGAACATGACGCCGATCTTCATCCGGATCTGGTTGATGAAGATCACCGTGCACTTGGACTTGGAAATGGTACCCGTGAGCTTGCGCAGGGCCTGGGACATAAGGCGCGCCTGCAAACCCACGTGGGCATCGCCCATCTCGCCTTCGATCTCAGCCCGGGGCACGAGCGCGGCCACCGAGTCGATCACCACCACGTCGATGGCGCCGGAACGGACCAGCGTCTCTGTGATCTCCAGCGCCTGCTCGCCGGTGTCGGGCTGAGAGATCAAAAGGTCGTCGATGTTGACCCCGAGATTGCGTGCGTACGCCGCGTCCAGCGCGTGTTCGGCGTCGACGAAGGCGACGATACCGCCGATCTTCTGGGCCTCGGCCATGATGGAGAGCGCCATCGTGGTCTTGCCCGACGACTCGGGACCAAAGATTTCCACCACTCGGCCGCGCGGCACGCCCCCGATCCCCAGGGCAAAATCGAGACCCAGCGACCCGGTGGGAATCACGGGCACCTTCTCCACGATGCCACGCTCGCCCAGCCGCATAATGGCGCCCTTGCCGAACTGGCGCTCGATCTGGGCAAAGGCGGAATCAAGGGCTCTCCAACGATCCTGGGTGTCTGACTTGTCTTTCTTCATCTGATTACTCCGGGGCGTCATGAAAGGTAACACCCTAAGCTAAGTTGTCTTCTTCGTACCATGCAATTGAAATGACTCGACGTCGCGGTAGACGGCGCCCTGGGGTGTCAGCGTGCTGTGAATCAGCCGCACATCCACGGCATCCACCTCCTGGCTGGTAAACGGCACCGCGTCCACCTGGTCCCACAGCGATTCGAAATCTCCCGGTTGTTTGACCCGCGCCAGCGTCACGTGGGGCGAAAACCGCCGGCGCTCCGGATCGAAGCCGGCCTCGCACGCGGCGGCCTCTACCAGGCCGGCCAGGTGCGCCACATGATCGCAGCCGCTCTGGATACCCGTCCAGATCACGCGCGGCTGGCGACGGTTTGGGAATGCACCGACTCCCTGCAGCGTGAACCGAAATGGTGCTTCCGTACACACCGACTGCATGGCCCTCGTCAAAGCCTCCTGCTGTTCTGGCTCTACGTCTCCCAGAAACTTGAGCGTCACATGCAGCTGCTCCGGCCTCACCCAGCGTGCTGATCGAGGCGCGGACCTGCGCACGGCATCAATCAGCGAGATCAACTCCGCCTTGACGACCGCAGGCAAGGGAACCGCAAGAAAAAGACGCCTGGCCTCGATCTGACCATCATTCACGGCTGATGACGCCTCCGGCACGCGTGATCGTCAATTCAAGGCTCACCATCGAGCACCCCACCTCCTGCTGCTTTCACTAACAAACGCCGGCGGGCAATTCGCAATCTCATTTCGCAGAAAAATGGC
>JAUVRN010000367.1 GCA_030597645.1 Candidatus Zixiibacteriota bacterium | reverse complement strand
GCGTACATGATGTCTGCGTTGATGTGGTATTGTGCCGTACCGGCCGCATAGTAGGCCGACGCCTCCTCGCCGTTGATCGTTCGCCACGGGAAGAGGGCACCCCGCTGGTTGACCTCACGTGCCCGCTGACGCGCCTGTTCGAGCATACTGTAGCGGAAGCTCAGGAGATTGCGGGCAATGCGCGGCGCGGTGTAAATCAACAGGGGGAGCACGTAGATCTCCGTATCCCAGAAGTAGTGCCCTTCGTAGCCGGGGCCCGTGAGCCCCTTGGCCGGCACACCCGCACCCTCGGCACGGGCCGTCGCCTGACAAATGTGAAACTGGTTAAAGTGGATCGCCTGCACGTAGCTGGGATCCACACCCCGCATCTCAATGCCGCTACGATCCCAGAAATCATCGAGGAACTCTCTCTGACCCGTCAGGACTCGATCGAAGCCTTCCTTGCAGGCTCGATCCAGGGTCCACCCCACCCGTGAGCACAGTTCCTCCGGGGGAGCGCTCCTCGAAGTGTGGTAGCTCATGTACTTGGTGAGATGGATGGCGGCACCCGATCTGGCTTCTACGGCGAACACGACCTTGCCCGAATCCTCGGTGCACTCGGTCTTGCGGGTGTGGTGGCAAGAGGTCTCCAGCACGTGGTCGACTCCGCAGGCCAGCGTCATGTGACTGTGGTACACGCGATGCTCCAGGACCACGCGCATGTCGTTGGCATGGTGCTCGTGCGAGCACAGGACCTTGTGATCGAAGTGTCGTGACTTGCGCGGATCGTCCGTGTAGGCCTCCGAAGGCTGTTCCACGCTTATTTCCGAGGAGATGGTGATCGGGGCATGGGCGTTGAGCACGGTTACTTCATAGGAGATCGCGGCGAGATGACGGTGCTCGAAGGAAACCAGACGCCGCGATTTGATCTGCACCTTCTTGCCGGCGGCGGTGTGCCAGACCACGACCCGATCGAGCGTTCCCGCACGCATATCGAGGGCCCGTTCGTAGCCTGAGAGATGGGCGGTAGGGAGGAAAAAAGGTTCGTCGTCCACATAGAGCTTGATGACACTGCTGTCCGTAACAGGGATCATGGTCTGACCCGTCTTGGCGAATCCGAACGCCTCTTCGCCATACTGTATGGGCCATGATTCATAAAATCCGTTTACGTACGTTCCCTTCTGAAAGACCGGTTTGCCTTCATCGAAGGTGCCCCGCATGCCGAGATACCCGTTGGAGGTGGCAAACAGCGTCTCGGTCGCCGCCATCATGCGCGGATAGAATTTCTTTTCCACCATCCGCCATTCCTCGGCGGGGTAGATGTACTCGGGAGGCGGGTTACTCTTGTGTCGTAGCATGCTGGTTTCTCCGGACGTACGTCATGCCAACATCTCCGAGAGGTCGCCCACGACGACATCCGCACCGTTGTCGCTCAACGACTCCGGCCGACCCACCCGATCCACACCGATGACCAGCCCGAACCCCCCGTCGCGGCCGGCCTGGACTCCCGCGATGGCGTCCTCCACCACCACGGCACGCTCGGGTTTGACGCCGAGCCGTTTGGCCGCAAACAGGAACGTATCGGGCGCGGGCTTGCCCGGTAAGTGGAGCTCTGATGCGACCCGTCCGTCGACACGCAGATCGAACAGGTCCTGAATCCCTGCCGACTCGAGCATCGTTTTCGCGTTTTCGCTCGAGGAGACCACGGCGGTCTTGAACCCCAGAGCTCGCAATTGATGCACCAGGGCAATCGTCCCTTCGAAGACTTCGACACCCTGGGATGCCAGCACTTCGCCGATCAACTCGTTCTTGCGGTTCCCGAGACCGCACACCGTACGCGCCGTCGCCGAATCCGACGGTTCACCATGAGGAAGCTCGATGCCACGGGATTCGAGAAAGCTCTGCACACCGTCGTAGCGCCGCTTGCCGTCGACATACTGCTCATAGTCGTGCCCTGTGTCGAATGGCACAAACGGCGCTCCCTGCTCCTGGGCCCGTGCCCGCAGGAATGCATCGAACATCTGTTTCCATGCCGCCGCGTGAACACTGGCGGTAGCTGTAATGACGCCATCGAGGTCGAACAGAACGGCATCGAACCGGTCACGGGTAATGGTATGCGTCGCAGGGCTCATCTGGTCATGTCCTCAGGTGATTTGACTCGCGGCTAACGCGGTGGTGCGAGACGCGTTGCGACTGCGTCCAGACCACAGCAGTAACAGTTTCGACCTTGGGCTCGCCTTTACATAGAGCGCTCGTGCCGCATGGTCAAATACGATCGCCGGGCGCCGTGCTCCACGTCCGGAACCCGACCACGCCCGCCGGCCCGGCGGTGACGGCCCTTGCAGAAGATACCGCGCGACCGCATGTTGCCCCCGTGACGGAGAGCACGACTTACCAGTACCGCGCGGCTGGTGCCCTGAGGTAGACGTGCATCGCCTATTCGGCCGAGGACACTAATCCGAGTCTGACCCGGTTTTCCAGTCGATCTTGAAGTGGGGGTCGGCAGAGTATTCGGCATGTGACGGGCCCAGGGGTAGCTGGGTCGCCTCGAACACGCATGCTTCGGCCTGATCGACATCGCCAAGCATCTGAGAGGCGCGGGCCTCGAAGTAGGCCAATTCGCCGTTATTCTGCTCGTGGCTCCGGGCTGCGTGAATATCCTCGTAGGCGGATCGATCACCCAGCGCCGCCTTGGCCAGCCCCAGGTGCATACGCGCCAGTTGGTCATTGGGATCCCGGGCCACGGCCCGTTCCGCAACCAGCCTCGAGTATCCCCACGACACCTGGGCCGTGTTTTCGTCGCCCTCCAGTCGGGCGATCAGGCCCACGTAATAGTGTGCCACGAATTCAAATATCTCCGACTCGATGGCACGCATGAACGTGGCCCGGGCGGCAGGGAGATCGTAGAGATACAGCTCCACTTGTCCGAGGCTCCGGTACGCTTCGGGGCCGAAGTCCTCACACTCCATGGCCGCGCGGTAGGCATCGCGGGCTTCACTGAACCGTCCTGCTTTCTGCAGTGTCTCGCCCAGGTACAGATGGCCCCGGCTGTACTCGGGATGCAGGCGCACCAGTTCCCGGAACTGCCGCTCGGCGTGTGCGTAATTGCGCTGATCCATGTACGCCAGGCCGCGCAGGAGATTGGCCTCTGTACCGCCCGGATTGACCTTGAGTGATTCACTGGCCCAGTACAGCGCCGAATCGTACTTCTTCATCTCCGAGTGTATCCAGCCCAGGGAGTTCATGGCCT
>JAUVRN010000203.1 GCA_030597645.1 Candidatus Zixiibacteriota bacterium | reverse complement strand
GCACATCCCGCTGTACAAGGAGGTCGCGCTGATTTTCCGGGCGCGCTGGGGCTGGCTCTCGCCCACGGCGGGCGCTTCCCGGGTGCCCTTCTCGGAGAAGTTCTATATCGGCGGCACCAACGGCGACGGCATGGTTCGCGGTTACGAAGAAGGCACCGCCGGTGTACGGATCATCGACGGCGAGGTAGCCGACCCCAACTTTTCGGTCGATCGCCCCGGGGATTGGGAAATCCCCACCAGCGAACCCGTGAACATACAGTATGACCGCTCGGAGAGCTTTACCATCTACAACCTGGAGCTGCAGCTTCCCATCGCGCCGCCGTCAATCTACGCCATCATTTTCACAGATGCAGGGCGCGGCTTCGACGGATCCAGCGGCTGGCGGTTTTCATCGGGCCTGTGGCGATCAGCGGGGGTGGGCGCCCGAATGGTCGTGCCCGGCGTGGGCACCATCGGCTTTGACATTGCGTACGGTTTCGACGACAGTAGGGTAGGCGGCTGGCGACCGCACTTCCAGATCGGCAGAGGATTTTAGACCATCCATAATGGAGGATATGATGCGACGTACACTGATAATCGTGCTGGCCGCAGGCCTGCTGGCGGCGCTCAGCGCCAGCACAGCGCCAGCCCAGGAACTCAAGGTGGCCTTCGTGGATTTCCAGCGTGTCCAGACAGAGTACGCTGATTTCCAGTTTGCGCAGACCGAGTTTGACAAGGACGTGGAGCAGTGGAAGGAGGAACTGGCGGGCCTGGAAGAGGAGATCATCCAGACCGAGGCCGAGTATGAAAAGCAGAAACTCCTGCTCTCCGAGGACAAGCGCACCGAACGCGAGACGGAGATCACCAACAAGAAGATTCAGTACCAGCAACTCTCCACCCAGATCCTCGGTCCGGGCGGGCGTGCCGATACACGTCAGAAGGCTCTGCTCGAGGGCATTCTCAAGAAGGTCAACGACGCCATGGCCCTGGTAGCCAGCCGTGAGAATTACGCGGTCATCTTCGAGAAGGCGGCCCTGGCCTACGCACAGGAAAAGCTCGACGTGACGGACAAGATACTGCAGGAACTCGAAAGGATGCAGTGAGCCCCACCTACTCGGCCGGTGAACTGGCAGAGCGTATCGGCACCCGACTGGTGGGCGACGCCGGTCTGACACTCACCGGAGTTGCGTCGCTGGATCGTGCAGGGGCCCATGACGTCAGCTTTTTCTCCGATCAGAAGTTTGCAGCGCGCCTGAGCACATCTGACGCCGGTGCCGTGATCGTCGCCGGCGAGGGGGATGCGCCACAACGGGTACAATTTGTCGCGGACGATCCCTACCTGGCACTTCGCGGTGCGATTCTCGCATTTCACCGATCTACCCCGATCATCAGGCCCGGCATCCATCCAACGGCCGCGATCGACCCGTCCGCTCAGATCGACGCCTCCGCCCAGATCGGCGCCCACACAACCATCGAAGCCGGCGCCCGCATCGGCGCCGACTGCTGCGTGGCGGCCGGAGGGTACATCGGCTCCGGCGCACAGTTGAGTGACGAGTGCTATCTGTACCCGCGCGTGACCGTGCTCGGCGGTGTCCGTCTCGGGCACCGGGTCATCGTGCACAGCGGAGCCGTGCTCGGCGCCGACGGATTCGGCTTTGCCCGGTCCGACGAAGGCGCTCTCAAGGTTCCCCAGATCGGTGGAGTACGGGTCGAGGACGACGTGGAAATCGGCGCCAACACCACGATCGACCGCGGTACGCTGGACGACACGCACATCGGCAAGGGCACCAAGATCGACAATCTGGTGATGATCGGACACAATGTGGAGATCGGCCACCACTGCATCATCGTCTCGCAGGTGGGCATCGCCGGCTCCACACAGATCGGCAACGGTGTGGTCATCGCCGGCCAGGCGGGCATCGCCGATCACCTCAAGATCGGAGACGGCGTGACTATCGCGGCCAAGTCGGGAGTGCCCGGTCACCTCGAGGCCGGCAAGACATACATGGGCGCACCGGCTCGGGAAGCTTCCGAAGCCCGCCGCCTGTACGCCTACATGTCGCGTCTGCCCGACTGGGCTCGACGGCTCCGCGACCTCGAAGAGAAGGTCACGGGCAAAGCGTAGCGCGCAAGCGCAGGCCTGGCCTGTACATTCACCCACAAAAAAAACCGCTCATGGCGGCTGGGAAGGGGCCCGGAACCCGGGACCGCAACCGGCGGCTACGAACTGAGCACCGCCTTGAAGTATTCCCGTCTCAGCTTGGCGATGTGCTTGATGGAGATCTCCTTGGGACACACCGCCTCGCATTCGCCGTGATTGGAGCAGGCACCGAATCCTTCCAGATCCATGCGGGCCACCATGCGTGAGGCACGGCGGTCGGCTTCGGCCTGTCCCTGCGGCAGCAGGGCCAACTGGGTGACCTTGGCGCCGACGAAGAGTGATGCCGACGCGTTGGGGCACGCAGCCACGCAGGCGCCGCAACCGATGCAGGCGGCGGCATCCATGGCCAGATCGGCGACGTCTTTGCCTATGGGTATCGCGTTGGCGTCGGGTGCCGACCCCGCATTGATGGAGACATAGCCGCCGGCCGCCATGATGCGGTCGAAGGCGCTTCGATCCACGGCCAGGTCCTTGAGGATCGGGAAACCCGCGGCTCGAAACGGTTCGATCGTAATGGTGGCACCGCTAGGAAAGTGCCGCATCCGGAGTTCGCACGTGGTGGTGGCCTGCTTGGGACCGTGTGCGATGCCGTCGATCACCAGGCCGCACATACCGCAGATCCCTTCGCGACAGTCGCTGTCGAAGGCGACCGGGTCGTCGCCCTTCTTGATCAACTGGTCGTTGAGCGCATCGAGGGTCTCGAGGATCGACATGTCGATGGCGATGTCGCCGATTTCGTACGTCACCAGCCGCCCTTTGACCCGGGCGCTTTGGCGCCAGATGCGCAGCCGGTACGAGCGGGTCTCCATCATGGCCTACTTGTAGCTCCGCGTTGAAGGGGTCACACGCTCGAACTCGAGCGGCTCCTTGTGCAGCATCGGCTCGCCGTCCGTGTACTCCCAGGCCGATACAAACGTGAACTCGGCATCGTTGCGCCGGGCTTCGCCCTCTTCGGTCTGGTGCTCCTCGCGAAAGTGCCCCCCGCACGACTCTTCGCGCATCAGCGCGTCCCGCGCCATCAACTCGCCCAGTTCAAAGTAATCCGCTACACGTCCGGCCGCCTCGAGATCTTTGTTGAACTCGCCCGCTTCACCCGAGATGCGGGCATCCTGCCAGAATTGCTCGCGCAGCTCACCGATCCTCGTAATCGCCTTTTTCAGGCCCTCCGCATTGCGCGAGATGCCTACTCCGTCGCGCATGACCTTCCCCAGCTCCCGCCACAGCTCCGTCACGGTCTTGCCACCACGGTTGGCCAGCAGTATGTCGACGCTCTTTTGTACCTCGTCCTGGCTCTGCCGAAACGCCTCGTGATCGGTATCGGCTGCGCCGAGGGGGGTGGCCGCGATGTACTGGCCCACGGTGTACGGGATCACGAAGTAGCCGTCGGCCAACCCCTGCATCAGTGCCGACGCACCCAGCCGGTTGGCGCCGTGATCGGAGAAGTTGGCTTCGCCGGCCACGAACAGGCCGGGGATCGTGCTCATCAAATTGTAGTCCACCCACAGACCACCCATCGTGTAGTGTGGCGCCGGGAAGATACGCATGGGGGTGTGATATGGGTCTTCGCCGGTAATCTCTTCGTACATGGCGAACAGGTTGCCGTACCGATCGCGCACGACCGGTTCGCCCAGACGGCCGATCGCTTCGGCAAAGTCCAGATACACCGCCATCCGGGTGGCGCCGACGCCGCGATCTTCCTCGCAGACGGCCAGCGCCGCGCGTGCGGCGATGTCTCGCGGCACCAGGTTGCCGAACGCAGGATACTTGCGTTCCAGGTAATAGTCGCGTTGGTCTTCCGGAATCTGGTCCGGAGGACGCGTTTCGCCGGCGCTCCCGGGCACCCACACGCGGCCATCGTTGCGCAGGCTCTCGCTCATGAGCGTCAGTTTGGACTGACCCTCGCCCGAAGCCGGAATGGCCGTGGGATGGATCTGAGTAAAGCAGGGGTTGGAGAACAGCGCGCCTCGCTTGTAGCATCGCCATTTGGCCGTCGCGTTGCAGTTGACCGCATTGGTGGAGAGATAATAGACCGTGGAATAACCGCCCGTAGCCAGCACCACAGCGTCGGCTACGTAGCTCTCGATAGCGCCGGTCACGAGGTTGCGCACCACGATACCGCGGGCGTGGCCGTCGATGATCACCAGGTCGAGCATTTCGCGCCGCGGAAATAGCTGCACGCCGCCGGCGTCCACCTGGCGCATCAGCGAACTGTACGCGCCCAGGAGTAGCTGCTGGCCCGTCTGACCGCGGGCATAGAACGTGCGCGATACCTGCGCGCCGCCGAACGAGCGGTTGGCCAGGGTGCCCCCGTACTCCCGGGCAAACGGCACGCCCTGAGCCACGCACTGATCGATGATGTTGGCCGACAGTTCGGCCAGGCGATAGACATTGGCTTCGCGGGACCGGAAGTCACCGCCCTTGATCGTGTCGTAGAAGAGGCGCCAGACGTTGTCGCCGTCATTCTGATAGTTCTTGGCTGCGTTGATGCCACCCTGGGCGGCAATCGAGTGTGCCCGCCGTGGCGTGTCCTGGATGCAAAAATTGAGCACTCGATAGCCCAGCTCAGAGAGGCTGGCCGCGGCGGCGCCGCCCGCCAGCCCGGTACCGACCACGATCACGGAGTGCTTCCGCTTGTTCGCCGGGGAGACGAGCTTCATCTCGCCT
>JAUVRN010000025.1 GCA_030597645.1 Candidatus Zixiibacteriota bacterium | reverse complement strand
GGGGCGGGCGGGGACGGGCACGCGCCGGGGGGGCGCCGGGGGGGGGGCCGAGCGGCGGCCCGTGGCGGGGGCGTGCACTGCGACCGTGCGCAGCGGCGGGGCCTCCACGCCCGTGCGCCCGCCCAGCGCGGACAGCAGGCCGGCGGCGCCACTCACGACCGCGAGGCCGTAACGGGGTGTGGGCATGGGGGTCGCATGCAGCCAGAAGTCACGATACGGGTCGTACACCTGGACAAGTGCCAGCGGCGCATTGGGATGGTCTCCCTCACCGCCCACCAGGTATATGAGGCCGTTCGGCGCCGTGGCCGCGCCGGCGCCCCACACAACGTGAACCGGTGGTTCGTCGATGATCGTCCAGGCATCCACCGCCGGATCGTATCGGAACGAACGATCGTCGATCGCAGAAAAAACGAAGGCCCGGCCAAGCGTGTCGACGGCGGATGCCATCCCGATGTCGACCTTGGGAAGCGGTGCGGCCTCGGTCCACGTATCTGTGGACGGATCATAGAGCCAGGTCGCGCGCTGCTCATTGCCCTCGAGCCACCCCCCCGCGACCAGGAGGCGGCCATCCGGGAGCGCGACCACGGCGTGTTGTACCCGGCCCGCCGGCAACGGCGTCCGCAAGACCCACTCGCCGGGCAACCCGGACGTGTCGAGGGCCGCCGGATACCTCACGTCGAGCTGCCAGGCCAGTTCGCTGCCGCCCTCGTTGTCGATCCGCAGCGTATCAACCCGCGTGAAGCCGTCCTGCAGCGATGCCACCAGAGGATCCGTGTCGAAGGATACAGCCGGCGCGGAGATGCCGCTGCCGGAGAGCGGTATCTCGAGCCGCGGCTGGTCGGGGTCATTGCTGACCATGGCTATGGTCGCTGCGCGTGGTCCCAGCGCTGCCGGCTTGAACCGGACCGGCAAGTTGCGTTCGTCGCCCGGCGCCAGAACGAAGCCGGCGCGGTCGACACCAAATTCCGTGTCGCCGCCTTCGACCGCCGAGACGATCAGGACCTGTGTGCCGCCGTTCTTCAAATTGAGAATCAGTGTATCCGTGGAACCGAGAAACACGTCGCCGAAATCCATGCCGATGGCGGATGCCTCGACGTGGGGTGCATCGGTGACGGACAGATGCGCGAGCACGCTCACCACAGGCTGAACCGGATCGTTGGTGCGCAGCGCCACTTCGGCGTCGTAGTCATCGCCTGCAAGCCCGGATGCGGACAGGTCAATCGTGAGCACGACGGTGTCACCACCCGGAACCACACCTTCGGCCGGTGTCGCCCTCACCCAGGAGAGATTGAGACGGGCACGGCGGACGGCGTTGGCCAACATGATGGCCATCGCTTCATTGTACGTGTAATAGTCGAAGCCGAGAATCACGGCATACCCCGCACCCAGAGACCGGTCGATGACGACGGGGAGCCCTGATGCCGAATCGAGCAGGACGGCCTGGGCGTCGGCCGTGTGCAGGTCGTACCAGGCCGTCAGATTGGTTCCTGTAATCGTGTCAGGAACACCGGCCAGCAGCGCGTGCTCCGGCAACGCCGGAGTCAACGCGACATGGCTGCCCCGTCCGGCCGCGGTGACGTCCAGTAGCCCGGTACTGTTGATGAACCCGTCGGCGTTGGCCCACTCCTGACAGAAGATCACGGTGCCCCCGCGACGGACGAACTCCGAGAGGATCATCGACCAGCCGGCGCCGATGGTCACGAGGTCCGGCAGTGCATTTTCCTGTTCCGGAACGAGGAACACGTCCACGTCATACAGGAGCGAATCGAGCACGACGGGATCCGTGATCGACGTCGTATCGAGACGGATGTCACCCGCATGCGTGGACAATGCCTCCAGCAGGGAGCGAAATTCGTGGCCGGGCCCGAGATCCGCATACCGGACCCAGGCGAGAATGGTCACCGCCTCCGCGTCGTCCGATTCTGTGGACGTGGCGTCTGCGGATGATCCGGGCTGCCGTGCCGGTGGTGTGGATCCCCGAACATGAACTTCGTACTGCAGGTCACCCACCCCGGCATTGATCAGCGTTACGGTGCGAGACGCCGTTGCGCCCGTGAACAGGTCTGCGCTCACAAGACCGGGACCCGCCAGAGCGACCGGCGGCTCGAACGCTCGGGAATGAAGCACGACATCACGCTCCGGTTGAACCGGGTCGTTGGAGCGTACGGTCAGCCGTCCCCACACCTCGCCGGTGGTCACCGGTGAGAAGGAGACCAGGAGAGTTTCTACCGCACCCGGTGGCACGATCAACTGTGCGACATGGGTGGTGAAGAATGCAACGTCGGATGAGAGTTCGGAGATGAAGAGTATGTCGGTCCCCGGATTGCTGCATACCAGGGGCACAGACCGGGGATATCCCAGGTGCACCTGATCAAATTCGATCAGTGTCTCCGAGACCTCGAGTCGGGGTTGCCCGGATACGTGAAGCGTGGCACCCCGTTCCACGGCGCTCGCGACTGCACCGGGGGTCGACACCACCAGGTTGGCCGCATACGACCCGGCAACCAGGTCCGTGGCGTCGAACAGCAGATCGATCCGGGCGCTGTCACCGACCGCCACTTCTCCCGCGGCCGGATCCGCCTTGAGCCAAAAACCGGATCCCGCTGCATACCCGACGGCATTTGTGAAGAGGGTCGCAAAGTCACCGAGCCAGTGGTGACCGTCCCCGGGCCACACGTTGAGGGCAACCGTTCGGTGCCCGGCCGCCAGCAGCGGCGTGCCGTCGTCCCAGCGGGCGACCAGGTCCACGTGGCCGGCCACGTCCACCTGGTTGTAGTAGCTTCCCGTGGCGAGCCAGTTGACACCGCGAAGGAGTGGGTGGGTCGCATTGTGCCAGCCGAGAGTCCGCGACTCAAAGAAGACCGGATCACCTGTGGAGCGGAACGGACTGTAGGTGGAGTCGTCGAAGTAGCGTCCGCGCGACTCGAAGAGCCGGGTGCCCCAGGCATCGACGAGCGTGACCACCGCGCCCCCGGAATCGATGAAGTCGGCCAGGAGCGCGCCGATCTCCCACCGGTCGGCCCAGATCTTGTTGTTCCACGCCACAATGACGTCATAGCCGGCGACATCCCTGAAGCGCGGAATGGACCCACCGGCCGCTCCGGCGAACCACGAATCGACACGGCCGGTACGGGAGTCCGCCTCGAGTATCTCGGTCAGGACCTGCGCACCACCGTCCGCGTACACCAGCATCACGTCCAGCACCTCCGACGACGCTTCGGCGGCGGTGGCCGAACCGGCGCGCTCGAACGGAAACTCCGTCCGGACCCGGTAGAACAACTCGGATGGCCCGTGGTTGACCACGTACACGATGCGGTGGGCTGAATCGCCGGACGGCACGGAGACCACCAGAGTGTCGCCGGTTATTTCGGCTACAGGGGGCGGGCCTGTGGTGGTCGCCACCACGTTCGAGAGTCCCGAGCGGTTGAACCAGTCATCATCCACGCGCAGCGCGAACCAGTAGTCGGTTCCGTATGTCAGCCCCTCTACGGTCACCGTCTGGGTTGATCCGGCATCCGTGGGTGAGACCTCCACCGCCACCGCCGCAGCTATCTCGAACACCGACGAATCGATCGGCGTCTGCGCTACCCGGATGTCATACCGGAAGGCACGTCCTATCAGCGAGTCGTCGCCCGTCGCCGTCCACCGGAGGGTGACGCGCGTTCCCTCCACGCGCTCCGCCACCAGGTCCTCCACGCGGTAGGGCGGCGTCACGTCGTACTCGGACAGTGCAGCGAACAGATTGAGGCGGCCTCCTCCCAACGTGCGTGCCGCCAGGTCCGGGAGGGGATCCGAAGTGGCGATGAGGCGCTCCTTGATCTGGCCGGCGGTGAGGCTCGGATGCTCCGACCAGAGAAGGGCCGCAGCACCGACGATGTGCGGCGCCGCCATGGACGTACCGGCCAGGTACCCGTAGGTGTCGCCGGGCAGCGTGCTGTAGATGTCTACTCCGGGCGCACCGATATCGACGCGGGTCGGTCCCCAGTTGGAACCCCATAGCGGTTCGTCGGCGATGTGATCCGCGTGATCGGTGGCGGCTACCGAGAAAATGTTGTCGTGATCATAGCCTGCGGGATAATGAGGCGTGACGTCGATGTTCTTGCGATCGTTGCCGGCGGCGGCGACGAACAGCATACCCGCGGCCCGGGCCGAATCGATGGCGTCGTAAAGTGCCTGCGAAAACGGCGCCCCGCCCCAGCTGTTGCACGTCAGGCGACAGCCCGCCCGGAGTGCGTATTCAATCGCCTTGACGGCTCCGGTCGTGGCCCCTACACCGTCCGCGGTGAGGAACTTGAGCGACATGATGCGGGCATCCCACGACACGCCCGCGACACCTTCCCCGTTGTTTCCAACGGCGGCGGCAATGCCGGCCACATGCGTGCCGTGGCCGTGATCGTCGGTTGGATCGGAGTCGGCGTTGGCCCAGTCCCACCCATGCACGTCGTCGACATAGCCGTTGGCGTCGTCATCGACGCCGTTGTCGGGGATCTCGCCCGGATTAGTCCAGAGATTGGAACGCAGGTCGATGTGGGCGGTGTCGATGCCGGTGTCGATGATCCCAATCAGAACCGTCCGCCCCGTCGCCAGGTCCCACGCTTCCGGCGCATCGATGTCCGCATCGACGGCACCTCCGGACTGCCCGATGTTGTGCAGTCCCCACTGCAGGCCGAAATGGGCGTCGGTAGGAATGAAGTCCGCCTGCCAGAGATAGTTGGGCTCCGCGTAGACCACGCCGGGCTGTTCCAGCAACGATGTCACCGCCTGCAGCTCGGATCCGGGAGCGACGCGGATCAGATCGGCCGATACGAAGGGCAGCCTTTGGACCACGGATGCGGAAGCGGCCGCGTACATCTGTCGCCGCGCCGCCGCGTCGGTGGAAGGCTGATATCCGACGATGACCTCTCCCGGCACGAACGCCGGAGACCGTGCGTCACTCTGCGACTGGCCGTACGCAGGCGACGGAACGGCTGCAGCCGGCAGACTGCCGATCACGACGGCGATCGCGTGCAGCAGCACGGTGCGAATGCGAGGCGGGCGGGCCCCGAAGATGAAGGCACGCACCCTGGTGCCCCGTGCGCACGGGGCCGGCTTTGGATGTTTCGACATCGGACAAAGCGGGGCGGGAGAACCGGGTCCGGACGGGTGACCGGCGGGCGCGGACACACGTCACCCCCGGGCACCTCGGGTACCAATGGGCTGACGCCCCGCGGGGTTGGATTATTCCCCTAAAGTACTACGGCCGGGGAGCCTGCAGCCAGAGCCAAAAACCGCTGGCGGGGCTCATTCTTCGCGAGTGGCCCCTTTGAGGTGCCGGTCGAAAAAGTCCATCTGGGTTCGGTATTCCTTGAGCACGTTGACCCGCTTGCTGGCACCGTGCCCCTCGTCCGGGAAGATCAGCGTGTCCACGATCCCGCCCCGCTCGGCGATGGCCTGGGCGATCTGCCGCGCCTCTCCCACGGGCACACGCGGGTCGTTTTCGCCATGCACCACCAGAAGCGGCGTGGTGATCCGGTCTACCTTGTAGATGGGCGACACCGATTCGAGGAACTCAGGATCCGAGAGCGGACCGTACTCGGCTTCACGAAGGTGACGCCTGTATTCGCGGGTGTTCTGCAGGAAGGTCTGGAAATTGGCGATACCCACCACGTCCACGGCCGCCGCGAACATGTCGGGAAACTCGGTGATGCAGGCGAGCACCATGAAGCCACCGTAGCTTCCGCCGCGCACACCCAACATGTCGGAGGTCGTGTAACCCTCGTCGATCAGCCACTGCGCGTACGCTCCGGCATCCTTGACGGAGTTCATCCGCAATTTGTAGTTGTCCAGCGACTGGTACTCCTTGCCGTAGCCGGAGCTGCCGCGGACGTTCGGTGCCAGCACCCCGTAGCCGTTGAGCATCAGGTACTGGAAGTTGCGGATGAAATACGGCCGGAACTGGGCTTCGGGACCACCGTGAAGGTTCATGATGAACGGAACGGGTGTTCCCTTCTTGTATCCCGGCGGCAGATAGAGAAACGCGGGAACCTCGAGGCCGTCAAAGCTCTTGATCTTGACGAGTTCCGGATCGCGGAACAGCCCCGGATCGATACCGGCATAGATGGTGTGCGTGACCCGGCGCAACTGCGGAGCACTCCAGTCCCACAGCCAGACGTTGGGCGCCTTGGTGGGCGATGAAAAGGCGATCAGTGCCTGGCCGGTGCCCGTGAAGGAGACGCCGCTGACGATGCCGTCCATGGGCGGCACGGGCAGCTCCTTCCAGGTCTCCTTATCGTAGATGTGCAGGCGACCGTAGCCCTCTTCATTGTAGATGATGCCCGCGTACCGTCCATCGGGCGAACCGGCGCCGTCTTCCGCCTCCCATTTGGAGATGGGTAGCGGGTAGGTGACGTGGGTGCTCAACAGATCGAGCATGGCCGGCCGCAGCATGCCCTCGTCGTTGTCGTTGGTGAAGATGAACAGGCTGGCGCCGTCCGCCGTGAAATCGCCGGCGTAGTACACCGCCTTGTCATCGTGCGGCGTGAGAAGACGTGTCTTGTCTTTGCCGTGGAGGTCCACCAGGTACAGGTTGCTGTTTTCATTGGACTCGTAGAGACCGACGACCAGCCAGCGGCCGTCGTGGGAATACGCCGCGGGCACGTTGTAGCCCTGTCCCTCGTGCACGAGCTCCGTCCGTCCGTCCGGCACATACATTCGGTACACGTAGAAATCGCGACCGTTGGCCTCGTTGGACCGGTAGAAGATGCTCTTGCCTTCGCGATCCCAGGAGACGGACCCGTACTGGACATCGGCCTGACTGGTCATCTTGCGCGGCCGCCCGGTCACGGCATCCATCCAGAAGAGCTGTGACTGCTCGTCGCCGCCCACCGACGCTCCGACGATCAGGGCGTGGCCATCCGGCGCCATATTGTAGAAATCGATGCCGTCCTTGAACACGGAAAGCTGGTAGGGCCAGCCCTCACGCGTCACGCGGTACACCTGATTCACACCCGACATGTTCGTGCTGAAAAAGATCTGCTGTCCGTCCCTGCTGATGGAGGGTGAACCGACGGATCCGATCTGGAGAAACGTTTCGACATCGGGCACATACGCGGTGTCGAGGTCCACCTGCGCCGATGCGTGACCGCACGCGAAGGACGCAAGGACAACGATCGAGAACAGAATTCTACGCATCATGACACTCCGTAACGGGTGAGAAATCGGTTATGACGGGCATGACCCCGTGTTTCGTGACGGCAGGCGAACAGCGTATCGTGGCGGGACACACTCAATAGACGCAAGACGGACCTGTGATGTTGCGCCTACGTGCCTTCCGGTGCCGCGGTGGAGTCCGGTGCCACGGTCGAGTCCGGTGCCGCGGTCGAGTCGGGTGCCGCGGTGGAGTCGGTAACCGGTGGAGGTGCCGTCCAGGTAAAGGAGACGTCCTCTTCAAGCTGTCGGGGGAATTCGACGTTGAAGAACCGGTGGTCCTCTACGAACTGACCCAGGATCGCACCGGCTTCGTCGGACGGGTAGCTGAGGCGCCGGCCGCCCACTTTGAGCCCGAGGGCTTCCTGGACGTTCGACCAGACCGTGAGGCGGACGGTGGCCACGGTGTCGTCGGGTGGCCCGGGGCTGATCGTGCGCCGGATCTGACCGTCCCGGTCGTCCAGGTACACGATGAGCCAGTCGACGGGGGCCGCACCCGCCGGGAAATCGACTTTGAGCCGTACGAAATTGAACGGCGTGAATGTGGTGTCATACGTGCCCGGAGCCGCCCCCTTGACACGGGTGGTGTCCACCGAAGGCTGCTCACCCAGCATGCTGAACTGGTACGTGGTGTCCAGGAGCACGAAAGGCAGCGAGAGATAAAACTGTGATCGCGCCTGGTTGGCTGCGACCGCGAGCAGGGCAGAGGAGTCTTCCTCGGGTACACCGTCACGCACCAGCCAGAGGCTGTCACCGTTGAACCCCTTGAGCACCAGCGGGTTCTGTGATGCGCTCCGCGCCAGGAAGAGACCCTCGTGGAGTCCCAGCGTGATGTGTTCGTGCAGGTTGACGAGCGTGTCGGTGTACGGGCTGATGGTGGTGTCGCGACGGCGGTTGGTGACGGTCGTGTCCATACCACGAGCCAGCAAGAGCTTGCCGTAGTCGTATGTAACATAAGGACGCTGGCGCCAGCGCCAGATGCCTCCGTGGCCCTCCACGGACGTGAGAAGCCACTGCCCCTCATCGGTGCGCAGCAGCGCCTCGATGTCTTCAGGCATCAGCCGACCGCTGTTGCAGCCTGCCAGCGCAACGCCCAAACCAACCAGAATCCAGCACACCTTACGCATGATCCCTCCCCACGGGACCCCAAAGCGGGCCTCCGAATCCCGCCAACATAAGGGAGGCCGGGCAGCTGCGTCAAGCGGCAAGGAGGGATCGGAAGTCCTCAACAGGGCCCGCTGAACGTCGATACTAGGGAGAAAGAATACCCGGGCTCCTCACCGACAGGGTTGACGACCGGCCCGGCCCGAGTTAGTTTCCCGGCTTGACTCTAGAATTGGTTTCAGGAAGGCGAATTTCACAATGTCCGAACTGAGAAAAGACCCCATCATCGGACGCTGGGTGATCATTTCCTCGGAGCGCAGCAAACGACCGAGCGACTTCGCCGGCGGCAGCCAGGCGCGCAAGAACTCAGGCCTGTGCCCCTTCTGCCCCGGCAACGAGAAGACGACGCCGCCCGAGATCAGAGCGGACCGGGACCCGGGCACCGAGCCGGACTCACCCGGCTGGACGCTCCGGGTGATCTCCAACAAGTTCCCAGCGCTCACCATCGAGGGCGAACTCAATCGTGAAGGCGTGGGCATCTTCGACAAGATGAACGGCGTGGGCGCGCACGAAGTAATCGTGGAGACGCCCGACCACCAGAAGGATATCGTCGATCTGTCCGAGGCACAGGTGGCCCGGGTGCTCGCCAGCTACCGGGAACGGATAAATGACCTGGGGCGAGATCCCCGGTTTCGCTATATCATGGTCTTCAAGAACCATGGCGAGGCGGCCGGTGCCTCTCTGGAACACAGCCACAGCCAGTTGATCGCCACGCCGGTCGTGCCCAAGCGCGTGCAGGAGGAACTCAACGGTGCGCGCCGGTACTACGAGTACAAGGAACGCTGCATTTTCTGTGACATCGCTCGTCAGGAGCACGAGTGGCGTGACCGGCTGGTGGGAGAAAACGAACACTTCATGTGCATCGCGCCCTTCGCCCCGAGGTTTCCGTTCGAATGCTGGCTGCTGCCCCGCTATCACCAGGCGCATTTCGGCGACATCTCGGACGACATGCTCAGCGAACTCGCAGTCATCCTGCGCGACACATTGCTGCGACTGCGCATCGCCCTGGACAATCCCCCGTACAACTTCGTGCTGCACACCGTACCTGTCGTGCACGACCATGAGCTGGATTATCACTGGCACTTCGAAATCATTCCCAAGCTCACCAAGGTAGCCGGATTCGAGTGGGGGACCGGCTTTTACATCAATCCCACCGCACCCGAAGAGGCGGCCCGTTATCTTCGCGAAGTGGAACTGCCGCAGCCATCCCCGGCTACGGTCGACTGACTCCATCACGCGAGCGGAGAGTCCATGCGCATAGCATTTGTATCCAGTGAAGCGGTTCCCTTTGCCAAAACGGGAGGTCTGGCCGACGTCTCGGGAGCACTGACCAAGGAGCTGGCCGGTCGAGGCCACGAGGTCGCCCTGTTTGTGCCCCGGTACAACGGCGTCGAAGACAAAGCCGAAGGTGTTGCCGTCCTGGCCTCGAACATCGCGGTCGCGATGGGCGACCGCACCGAGATGCTCGAGCTCTCGGGCGTGAAGAGGGACGGCGTACAGGTCTACCTGGTGGGACACGACGGGTTCTTTCGGCGACCGGAGCTATACCGCGATCCGAGCACAGGCAAGGACTGGGCCGACAACGACGAGCGCTTTATCTTCTTCTCCCGCGCCGTGCTCGCCGCATGTCGGCACCTCGACTGGATCCCGGAACTGATTCATGCCAACGACTGGCAGAGCGCCCTGCTGCCCACGTACGTGAACACACTGTATGAGAACGACTCCGAATGGGCCGCTACTCGCACACTGTTCACAGTGCACAACATTGCCTACCAGGGCATGTTCGAAGCCGATACGTTCGGCAAGCTCGGCCTGGAACCGGGCCTGTGGTATCCGGGTGGCCCGTTCGAGTACTGGGGAAAGGTCAACTTTCTCAAGCTCGGTCTCGAGTTCGCCGAATCGCTTTCGACGGTGAGCCCGCGCTACGCCGAAGAGATCGCCGGATCCAACGAGTACGGATTTGGCATGGAGGGGATTCTCTCGCGGCGCTGTGGCGACCTGACCGGTATCACCAATGGCATCGACTACGATATCTGGAATCCCGAGACCGATCCGCACATCGCCGCCCGTTTCAGCGCCGGTGATCCCGCCGGCAAGCGTGCGTGCAAGGAAGCCCTGCAAAAAGAGGTGGGACTGCCGCCTTCCGCGCACCCCCTGATCGGCATCATCTCGCGGCTCGCGGATCAGAAGGGCTTCGATCTCATCGGTGAGGTGTCCGAAACACTGCTGTCACGTGATCTCCAGATCGTAGTGCTCGGGACCGGCGACGCCAAATACCACGAACTGTTCGACGCCCTGGCGGCCCGCTACCCGGAGAAGCTCGCCGTCGCGCTGCGGTTCGACAACGGCCTGGCACACCGCATCGAAGCCGGGTCGGACATGTTTCTCATGCCGTCACGGTATGAGCCATGTGGACTCAACCAGCTCTACAGTCTGCGCTACGGCACGATCCCCATGGTGCGCGCCACGGGGGGACTGGCCGATACGGTCGAGCCGTACACGCCCACGTCGGGAACCGGATTCCAGTTCGAGACGTACGCCGGCGCGGACATGCTCGACATGATCGACTGCGCCCTGGCGACGTACAGGGACGCCACGGCGTGGAGCCGCTTGATGAAGCGGGCGATGGAAGCCGATTTCTCCTGGCCGGCGGCGGCCGCCCGGTACGAAGCACTGTATAATGAGACACGGTCCAAGCCGAAGCGCGCACAAGCGGAACGCAATCCGGCCTGAGCCACACCCTCGCGTGGCCCGGGCCAGAGATAAAAGGAAAGAACGATCTGATGTCGGACGACTACATCTATCTGTCACAGGGTGGCTTTGACAGGCTCAAGGACGAGCTGCACCAGTTCAAGACGGTCAATCGACCCAAGGTCATCGCCGACATCAAGCGAGCCCGGGAACTGGGGGACTTGTCTGAAAACGCCGAGTACCACGCGGCCAAGGAGGCGCAGGAACACCTCGAACGCAAAATCGGCGAGTTGGAGTTCAAATTGTCCCGCGCCCAGGTCGTCAAGGATATCCGGCACGATCCGGATACGGCAGCGCTGCTGTCGATTGTGCGTGTGCGCGACCTCGACGACGGCGAAGAGATCACGTATCAGCTCGTCTCGGACGCGGAAGCGGACCTGGTGCAGGACAAGATCTCGGTGGCCTCTCCGGTGGGCAAAGCGATGATGGGACACCGCGCCGGCGATCAGGTCAACGTCGAGACACCGGGTGGCAAGACGTCCTACGAGATTCTGGAAGTTCGGGCCGACACCGAGGGTATTTGACGACGCGCACCGCAAGCCCAAGCGCCCAAAACGGTTGACCTTTTAAAGGCGCCCGCTATATTGACCCTGACTTTGCGGGAATAGCTCAGCTGGCTAGAGCACCACCTTGCCAAGGTGGACGTCGCGGGTTCGAATCCCGTTTCCCGCTTTTGATTTCGCACCTTCGCGCCTCGGTTGCAGGGGTGTTTGGGTATGTACGGGGCGGCATAGCCAAGTGGTAAGGCGGAGGTCTGCAAAACCTCTATTCTCCGGTTCGAATCCGGATGCCGCCTCCAAGATCTTCTTCATTATCGTCAACCTTGATTTGACCGTCCGCACCGGGTACATCAGTTTTGGGTTCGATGTT
>JAUVRN010000373.1 GCA_030597645.1 Candidatus Zixiibacteriota bacterium | reverse complement strand
GTACCGTGCCTGGACTGACGCCGTCCGATGACGGCAAGATGAGAAACCGCGTCCATGGATGACCCTGTGGTCATGTATAATCTCCTGTTGTTAACCAAAACCATCCGGTAACCTTGTACCCAGGCACGACAGCACGGCAGGACAACAGACTTCTGATCGACGAACCCGTGACCTGACAAGAGCATATGTCCCAGCACCCCAAGCAGATCGGCCAGTACCAGATCCGCCGTCTCATCGCCTCCGGAGGCATGGGATCGGTCTACGAAGGTCTCCAGCAAAACCCGCGGCGGCCCGTGGCCGTCAAGGTGATGAATTCCGCCGTGGCCACCGAGGAGGCGGCCGGGCGGCTCCGGTACGAGGCGCAGCTTCTGGCACGCCTGCGCCACCCGGGTATCGCCCAGATCTACGAAGCAGGGACGTACGAGCAAGACGGCAAGCAGTTGCCGTTTTTTGCCATGGAGTACATCCCCAATCCTCGTTCCGTAACCGCGTATGCTCAGGAGAAGCATCTGAGCGTGCGCCAGCGGCTGGAATTGTTCGCTGAAGTCTGCGATGCTGTGCATCACGGCCATCAGCGCAGCATCGTGCACCGTGATCTGAAGCCCGCCAACATCCTGGTGGATTCAGCCGGGCGAGTGCGGATCATCGACTTCGGCATCGCGCGCGCAACCGACTCGGATCTCAAACGGACGTCGGTCATGACCGAAGTGGGACAGCTCATCGGATCGGCCGCGTACATGAGCCCCGAGCAGTTTGAAGCGGATCCACATGACATCGACACCCGCAGTGACGTGTATGCTCTGGGCGTCGTGCTCTATGAACTGCTCACGGGCGTCATGCCGTACGACGCCAAGTCCGCCAGCATCTATGAAGTAGCGTTGATGGTCCGTGAGGAGCGTCCGCCGCTCATGAGTTCGCACAACAGGGAGCTGAAGGGCGATCTTGAGACCATCGTCGACAAGGCACTGCGCAAGGATCGCGACGCACGATACCAGTCGGCTCATGGCCTCGCGGCGGACATTCGCCGATATCTGGGTGGCGAAGCCATCGCGGCCCAGCCGCCGAGCCTCTCGTATCAGATTCGCGTGTTCACCCGCCGCAACAAGGTGGTCGTAGGCCTTGTGGCTGCCGTGTTCCTGCTGCTGGTAGCCGGTGTCACAGTGGTCTCCGGATTGTACGTCGAGGTCAACGAAGAGCGTGCCCGCGCCGAGGCGGAGTCCGTGAGCGCCGCCAAAGCACGCGACTTTCTGAGTCACTCCTTCTCGGCTGCCATACCCTACGGCTATGGCGATGACGTGGTCGTGGCCGACATCTATGATCGAGCCGAGCAGAAACTCGAAGAGGCTTTTCCCGACGATCCAAAGACCGAGGCGGACATGTGCAGGTCGCTGGGACTGGGCTATCAGCATCTCAACAGACGCGCTCAGGCCGAGAGGCACCTGACCAGGGCCGTGTCCCTGAGAAAGGGAGTCCTGGGGCCGCGTCACTCGAAGACGCTGGAGTCAATGTTGGACCTTCAGCACTACTACGGGGTGTGCGGTCGGGCACCCGAGCTGGCTGCCCTGAGTGAGGAAGTCCTCGAAGTCTGCGAGCACAATTACGGTCCGGCGCACGATTCCACGATCGATGCCCGTGCTGAGTTGATCTACGCGCTCGAAATGGACCAGCGGCTGAGGGAGGCTGGGGCCCTTGCGAAGGAGGCGCGTGACATCTGCGAGGAGCACTACGGCGCGACGGACAGTCGTACCATCGACGCCGATCAGCAGTACGCATGGTTGCTATTGCAGAATGGACAGCTCGACGACGCCGTCCGCGTGGCCAGGGTCGGCTACGATCAGGTCATGGACATCCATGGCGATGATGCCTACATGGTACGCGCGGCGCGCAGTTCGCTCGCCGCGGCAATGCTGGCGACGGGTCGAGTAGCGGATGCCAAGAAGCTATACGGTCACCGATTGCTCCCGGACACGATGGACATCGAGCGAATCTACCAGGGTGCGTTTCAGGATGGTGAGCCGGGGATCAAGATCCTGGTATTCTGGGAAACCTGGTGTCCGTACTCGCAGCGTGCGGTGCCGAAGATCGATCAGATATACCGCGAATACAAGGCGTTCGGTGTCGACGTACTGGGCCTGACACGGGTAAGGCGCAGTTCCACGGATGAAAAGGTAACTGCATTCCTTCGCGACAACGACGTTTCCTTCGCCAACGTCAAGGAGACGGGGCGTGCCTGGAACTACTTCGATTGCAGGGGCACACCCTTCGTGGTCGTGACGCATGACAACGAAATCGTCTGGGAGGACGTGGTGCCTTCCGCCGAGGCCTTTTCAGACCGGATCATCGAAGGGCTGCTGCGCAAGTCGTAGACCGCCTGATCAGGCGCGGGCGGGCCCATCGACCATCACGAGAACAAAAAAGGCCCTGCGGACGACGCAGGGCCTTATGGATATACAGCCTGTAGTGCAAAAGGAGCTCACTCGACCACGATGGGCTCTACTGCGTTGCGGATCTCGGCTTGAAGCGTGGAACCCGCCAGGCCAGTGTTCAGCACCGTCGTATTGGATCTCCAGACTCTCACCCTCTGATCATCACGGATATTGAACGAGGCCGGAATGACATAGGAGCCCGTATCGGCGCCTGAACCCGTGGACAGCGCGGGGCCAAAGTCGCGTGTCTCGATCTCAAAGCTCGCGGCGGGAGCCTGACGGCTCCACGTCACGGTGAACGGCTGATCCTGCTGAAGCGTATCGGCCGTCGTGGGAAACAGGATGACGTGAATGTCCGGAGCGGTCACGTAACCATTGATCAGGGAGTCGGTACCTCTCCTGACACTGAGCATGTAGAGCCCTTCGGTATAGTCCGATGCGCTGGCGGAGTACTCACCTGGCACCAGCGTATTCCATGGAAGGGCGATAGCGCCCAGCTGATCATGCACCATGTTCACAGGCGCATCGTTGACCGGCTGGCCAAGTGAATCCTGTACGGTGACGAGAAAGCTGGTTGAAAACGGGCCGCTGCCAATATCCTCCGTCCCGTTGATCTCTCCCTGGACTAGAAGCGAATTAGAGCCCGCTTCCGGCAGCGTCGTGGGGCCGGCCGGATTATCGCTGCTGCAGGACCACACCACCAGTGTGGCGACCCCGAGCAACATCATGATTCTGGCCCATTTCATAGTGTCCTCCTCTACGCCTGAGCGTGCTG
>JAUVRN010000275.1 GCA_030597645.1 Candidatus Zixiibacteriota bacterium | reverse complement strand
TGAAACAGGTAGTTGGTCAGTGCCATTCGCCCCACCGCGGCCAGGCGGCGGGTCAGCCACCGCATCAGGCCCTTCTGACAGACGAGCATCACGGCGCCGATGTACCCCAGTGCCACCAGCACGCTGCCCCAATAGTTGAACTGGTTGTCGACCATGAAGCGGTGGATGAAATCAAAGTCGTGTGCACGCAGTCCGCGGAGCGCCAGGTAGCAGAGCGGCAGTCCCAGGAACAGGCCGACCGCCATCATGACAGCATACCCGCGCGCGCTTCGCCGTGCCGAGAGTACGCCCAGCTTCATCAGTCCCATGCCCAACAGCATCATGCCCGCCGCGCGCCACAGCGTGAAATAGAAGAACCCGTTGGTCTGCATGACGATCGTTTTTGGTATGCGAAATTCAAGATTGTCCACATAGCCGCCGCGATAGGCTTCGACCTCAGTTGCCACGTCCTCCACAGAGGGTGCGAAGGTGGACTGAAGATCTTCCCACCGATCCACGAGAACTGCGTTGCTGACCGGGGGAGCTGACACGGCCTGAGCGAGAAGGCGCAATGACAGTCCGGTACCCCACTGGAGCAGCGAGCCGAGCAGGAGCGCAACGAATGCCAGAATCAGCAGGGTAGAAGGCCTGCGATTGCGGAACAGGTACAGGACCCATCCGATCATGGCGTACGAGTAGAGGATGTCCCCGTACCAGATCAGGTAGCCGTGTATAAGTGCGATGACCAGCAGCCAGAGAGTACGCCGGTAGTACGGACCGGCGGCCGAACGGCCTGCACCCTGTGCGCGCTCGGTCAAAATGATGACGCCGGCGCCGAAGAGCATGGAGAAGATGCCCATCATTTTTTGAAGAAAGAACGTGGAACTGAACTGCCAGGTGAGAAGGTGTATTCCTGTCAATCCGCCTGCGATTCGTGCGTCGAAATAGACTCCGCTGGGCAGGGCGAAGAATTCGATGTTGATGACCAGGATGCCGAGCAGGGCGAAGCCCCGCAGCACATCGATACTCTCGATTCGCTCGCCGGCTGTGACGGGACCGAGGGAAGCAGCTTCCGGTCCTC
This sequence comes from Candidatus Zixiibacteriota bacterium, assembly GCA_030597645.1. Lineage (GTDB taxonomy): Bacteria > Zixibacteria > MSB-5A5 > JAUVRN01 > JAUVRN01 > JAUVRN01. The sequence continues at coordinate 2,922 of JAUVRN010000275.1, read as the reverse complement.
TGTCCTCCATTGTCCACCCCCTAGTGCCGCCAGGATGAGGAATATGCCGCCGTCCGAGGGGACCGGACCACAAATTAAAAGCCCCACCCGGAGGTGGGGCTGTTGGGGCACCGAATTGCAGTTAGGAGGTACCGGCGTCTCTGATGTCCCGGAAACTGTTCTGAAACCACTCTAGCTCACATTTGCCCATGTCCTCGCACGATGTTGATCGCATCTGGCGTGCCGGTCGGATCAAATTCAGTAAATACCTGTAGTACAACAGGTTACTGTCTGGCTCGCAATTCAGGATCGGCCGTTCTGCCGAATGGAGACCGCTCGCTCGGCCGGGCCGCCGAGAATAGTGCGGGTTAGCGGCAATCCCACAGGCCGGGTGCAACCGTACAGACCTCGCACGGGACCGGGCCGCCTTTGAAGGTAAAGAAGACCAGCGCCAGAATGTCGGCAGACGTGGCCACACCATCGCAGTTGGTGTCCGCCACGGCCGGGCACGGGATCGGCTCCGGCCCGCCCTTGAACAGGTAGTTCACCAGGTAAATGATGTCGGTGGAGCTCAGGTCGCCGCTGTTGTCCGCATCGGCCGACATGAGCACGATGTTGTCGACCGTCGCCACTCCCGGACAGAGATCACATAGATTGCCGATGTCGTCCCCGTCGTCCGATTCCTGTCCCGGATTGTGGTCGGTGGGACAGTTGTCACATGCATTGCCCACCGCATCGAGATCGTCGTCCTCCTGGCCGGCATTGGCGACGAAAACGCAGTTGTCCGCTATGTCGATCACACCATCCGAGTCGGCGTCAAACAGCAACGACAGGGAGTCCACGGCAGCCACCAGATCGGGTCGGGGACCGATGTGCTCCGAGGCCGGATAAATGCCCGATTGCTGCGGGGAACCTGTAGCCGTCAGAATCCCGAGCATCGTGCCCGGATCGAGCGGCGACCCACCGCTGTGGGCACGGTAGATGCTCTCCAGGGCCACGGCCGCCGAGGTGACGATGGGTGATGCGCTCGACGTGCCACTGAACGTCCGCGTGTACCAGAGGTTCGTACCCTCGGACGAATAATGGCTACCGTATCCAGTCGTCATCACCATGCGCCCCCAGCCCTGCACGTTGACGCGCGAACCGTAGCAGGAATACCACAGGCGCGCGCGATCCACGTCGGTGCCGCCGAAAGCCACGGGTGGATAACCCGCTCCAACGATGATGGCACCCGATTCGTTGCCCGCGACGAAAGGCGCGTGGTTCTGGTTGTACTCCGGTGCGTCGAGATTCTCCCCACCGTTACCCGCTGCCTCCACCACGTGCATACCGTTGCCGACGGCCGTCACAACGGCATTGTACACCGAACCCCACCAGTCCACAGGCACCAGACCCTCCTGACCGTTGCCGGTGGCATTGGGCCCTGCCACCTGCTGCTCGATCAGGAACACGTCGCCCGGTCCGAGCGAGTCAATCGCGTGCACCAGCGCCGTGGACAGACGCCAGCCGTTGTTGAGCGCCGTGGGTGCGCAGTACGGATCCGCTTCATACACTGCGCCGGTCGTACCCCAGCCGTTGTTGATGCTGACCATTTCACCCATGACCGCCGTGCCGTGGTTGTTGTCATTGAACGGCGAGTACGGACTGAATCCCGGAGGTACGATGTAGTGCATGAACGGAAGATCCTGGTGATCGAGATTCCAGTCATACTCGAAGTCGCAGACCTTTACGGCCGGTCCGCCCGGCGGTAGACCGGTCCCACCGGGCAGACTCCAGACCTGGTTGGCCGCGATACCGTCCGGTGCCGCGTTGAGATATCCCTGAAGAGATTCAAAGCTGGGTGGCGTTATCGAAGGCGGGGGTACGGGCAGGGGTAGCGCCAGAGCGATCTCGACCTCCGGCAGTGCATTGAGGGCGTCGATCCAATCTTCGGCACGAACCCCTTCCGGCACTTCGAGCACGAAGTAATTGTTGAGATCCGCGATATCTCGCAGCAGCCGGGCCTCGGCCTGCCCTACGAGCTGATCGATGCGTGCCTCGCGCTCACCGAAGAGCCGTTCCCAGCGCCCCCCTGCGGTGGCCATGGCGGCCAGACTCGCGGCCGCCGCGCCGGTCAGTACGCGTGCCTGGCGATCGGTCGGTACGCCTCTCGCATTCAGGCCGATATCCAGTAGATCTGTGAACTTGACTTCGATGTGAAAGCGATCATGGCCGGGCGCAACGCGAGCGTGCTCTGGTTTGGACGGCAAGAGGCGAGGCGCAAGCGGCAGATTACCGCTGTGCGCCGATCCAGACAGTGTGACCAGGTAGCCCGCCAGTAACACCCCCCGAATGACTCTGCGTGACATGTAGCTCCCTTACCCCGCGCCCCCCTGCACCAAGTCTGGCGAGATGGCTATATCGGCGAGATTCGATAGTGGATCACCAGTATCCCGACTCAGGACACCAGGTAAGACAATATAGCGGGCTGTAATATTTCCGCAAGCGTGCGACCGCGGTCGATTCGGTCAGGGATCCTGGATGTAACGCGACACGCGTGTAACAGCACCACGTGGCAGAAAACCGACCGTACTTGCGACGAGTCGATTGCGCAGACCCGTAACCACCACCGGCTTGCCCTTGAGCATACCTTTGTAGCCCAGGCGGGCGACTTTCACTGGATCCATCAGCGGCAGCTTCTTGGTGAGGCCCGATCCGTCCATGTTGGCTTCGGTCATGAACCCGGTGGCCGTGGGGCCGGGGCACAGGGCCGTCACGAACACACCACTCCCCTCGAGCTCATTGCCGATCGCCTCGGAAAAGTGGAGTATGAATGCCTTGGACGCATAGTACACCGACATCAGCGGACCCGGTTGAAACGCAGCCGTGGACGCCACGTTCATCACGCGACCCCAGCCGCGCTCGACCATGCCGGGCAGGAACAGGTGCGTCAGCTCGACGAGT
>JAUVRN010000385.1 GCA_030597645.1 Candidatus Zixiibacteriota bacterium | reverse complement strand
GGCCTCGGACTCCCTGGTGAGCTCTTCGGAGGCGAACGTCGCCCCGTGAATCCCGTCACGCCCGGTCGATGCGCCGATCAGCAATACGGACGCTCCGGGCTGGTCGGCGATAGCGTGCGCCAGCTTGTCCGAATGTACCACCCCGATGGCCATGGCGTTGACCAGTGGGTTACCGGAATACGCGGCGGCAAAGCGCACCTCGCCGCCGATGTTGGGTACACCGAAACAGTTGCCGTAGTCTCCGACACCGCGAACGATGCCATCCAGCAGGTAGCGATTGCGGGCCACGTTCAGGGGACCGAAACGAAGCGAGTCAAGCACGGCAATCGGTCGGGCACCCATGGTGAAGATGTCACGCAGAATGCCGCCGACACCCGTGGCCGCACCCTGGTAGGGCTCGACGGCCGCGGGATGATTGTGCGACTCTATTTTGAATACGATACCGAGTCCATCGCCGATACCTACGGCACCTGCATTTTCTTCTCCCGCCTTGGTCAGGAGCGCCTCCCCCTCCCGGGGAAAGGTCTTGAGCTGAGCGATGGAGTTCTTGTACGAGCAGTGCTCCGACCACATGACCGAATAGACACCCAATTCGGTCCACGTGGGCGTGCGTCCCAAGAGTTTCTTGATGCGCTCGAATTCCTCGGGCGACAGGCCGTGGGCTTCGGCCTGAGTGACGGTTACTTCCGGCTCCACAGGTGTCTCGGTAGTCATAACGGCTTGCATGGTCATTGGTTCCCTGCCTTAGCCCGACAAGATGGGGTCTGGCGGTGCGCCCAGTCAAGAGGGACGAATTCTCGTGACGGGGCGTTGCACACCCGGCGCTTTCGTGTTATCCACAACCCCTATGCACGACCCACGCCGCCGTCAGAGCCCGCCCCAGTATCTGGAGCTGGAGATCGAGGATCTCGCCCTGGGTGGTCGCGGCGTAGCGCACCACGAAGGCAAGGTCGTGCTCGTGGAGCATGGGTTTCCGGGCGATCTCGTGAAGGCTCGCGTGTACAGGCGACGGCGCACGCTGTGGGAGGCGCAGGCCGAAGAGATCCTGAGCGCGTCGCCCTGGCGTGAGCCGCCCCGCGGTCCGCACGTGGGCACCTGCGGAGGCTGCAAACTCCAGGGACTGGCCTACGCCGAGCAACTGGCCGCCAAGACGTCCCAGGTCACCGAAGCGCTCCGGCGGCTGGGCGGTATCGACGCCCCCCCGATGCGTGACTCCATTCCCGCCCCGGAGATCTTCGAGTATCGCAACAAGATGGAATTCTCGTTCGCCGTCGACCGGGAGACCGGACAACTGATCTGTGGGATGCACTATGCCGGCCGCTTCGACCGGGTCTTCGACCTGCAGGAGTGCCCCCTCGTTCCGCCGACCTATGCGGCGGTGGTCCAGGCCGCTCGCGCCTTCCTCCGCGAGCGCAGAGTACCGGCCTATGACCAGAGAACACACGAGGGGCACGCCCGCTTTCTGGTGGTGCGTCGATCCGTGGCTTCAGGGGAGTTGGTCGTCAACTTCGTTACGACATCTGCGGACTACGCGTTGAAAGACGGCTTCGTGACGGCGCTCACAGGGGCCGTGCCGGAGATAACCGGCATCGTCCACTCCGTCAGCGATCGCAAAGCGCAGGTGGCGGTCGGCGAACGCATGGACGTCTGGTTCGGACGTGATCACATGACCGAGCGGCTGGGTGATCTCGAGTTCGATCTGGCGCCCAACGCGTTCTTTCAGACCAACAGCAGACAGGCCGCCGCACTCTATGACCTGGTCGTGAGGGCTGCCGAGCCGTCCGGTGACGAGCTGACGCTCGATCTGTACTGTGGCACGGGGACGATCGGACTGTACGTGGCACCCCGCGTCAGCGCAGTGCTGGGCGTGGAGAGCATCGCGGAATCCGTAGACAACGCGCGGGCCAACGCGGCGCGCAACGGCACCGACAACGCGTCCTTTGAATGCGCGGATGTACTCGACTGGCTGAAGCAGTTTGACGCCGCTGGATCAGACGATGCGCGCCTGATCGTGATCGACCCGCCGCGCGCCGGCCTGCATCCAGACGTCCCGAAGCTGCTGGTCAATCTGAAGCCGAGGCGGATCGTCTACGTCTCGTGCAACCCGGCGGCACTGGCGCGTGACGCACAGCTCCTGGGGAATCGCGGTTACGCCATCACACAGGTGACGCCCATCGACATGTTTCCGCACACAGCACACATCGAGTCCGTAGCCGTGTTCGATCCCCGGGCCTGACGTGACATCTACGAGTCGGGTATACGAGGCCAATCTGCTGCGCTCGGTGATCGCAACCCTGCGGCACTACGCGCGACCTTTCCTCTCCTTCGGTATCCTGTTCACCCTGTTCGTATTGTGGTTCGCCGGACCGGCCGTGGCATGGCTGATCAGGCAATTGTACAGAACGTCCGGTGATTCCGCCGTCAGCAACGCGGACATCCTCGCTTTCCTCCTTACGCCGTTCGGCATGGGCGTGACCGTTCTGGCCGTAGTGGCCGCTCTGGCGGAAATATCGGCCCGGCGCGCAGGCTTCGTCGCCATAGCCGCGGGTGCGGTAGGACGCGAAGCAGGCGCAGGACTGTTCGCACTCTGGGCCATCGGCAAGAGGCTCCCCTGCCTGGCCGCAAGCCTTTCCCTGCAGGCCGGCGTGGCCCTCCTCGCCGCATCGCCGCTCGGGGGCCTGGGCTACCTGGCCTATCGACAGTGGATGTCCAGCTACGACATCTCTTATTTCCTCCATGCGCGCCCACCCGGCTATGCGGAAATGCAGATTACCGCCATCGTCCTGACCGTCCTTCTGTGTGCGCTGCTGGTGTCGCTCTATCTCCGGTGGGTTTTCGTGATCCCGCTGTGCGTGCTGACGTCATGTGGCCCCGGCGCCGCACTGCGGCTGAGCGCCATCATGGGACGTGGTTTCCGCCGGTACCTCCTGCGCGCGCTGGCATTTGCGACAGTCCTACTCTGGATCACCTCTCTGGTGCTCCAATGGACCGGAGAACACGGCGTGGATCTGTTGCTCTCGTTGTTTCCGGACGACCTGGGCGTGTCCTCCTGGCTGGCCGCGGCCCTGATCGTCATGGCTGTCGTGGCAACGGCTGTCGTCACCCTCACCCT
>JAUVRN010000236.1 GCA_030597645.1 Candidatus Zixiibacteriota bacterium | reverse complement strand
CGTTGATCACAAGTTTCTCTCACGACTTGCGAGATCGCGTAGCCAGTTCGCTGCGTGAAAGGCCGGGGGGCGATAAGCTCTCCGGTTTTTCTTTTCCGCCCGTCCCCGCCCCACCTGGATTAGGAGGGGAAGGAGGGGAAGGAGGGGAAGGAGCCTCACCCCACCCGCTCCGCATTCTTTAGCGCCCCATCGCACAGCTTCGGTTAAGTGTCTCCTCCCTAAGCGTCCTATCGTAGCTCTGCGGCTCAGCTACGGTTGCGTTGTTCCTGCGTCTCTGCCTTCGGGTTACCACGGTTCGCTTGCTGATCATACGGCCACGGATCCCATCACCGCACCACACCCAACGATCGCGGTTTTCATCGGGTCCGCGTTAATCCGCCTTCTTCCGCGCCAATCAGCGGCCCTAACCGCCAGTACCGCCGCCCAGTTGACTCGGCAACTCGTCCACCCCAAGTTTCTGTTACGACTTGCGAGATCGCGTTGACAGTTCGCTGCGCGAAAGGCCGGAGGGCGCCATGCTCTCCGGTCTTTTTTCGTGCCCCCAACCCTCCACCTCACCAGATCAGAAGGGGAAGTAGGGGAAGAAGATGGGCGCCCCTCATCCCCCATCGTCCGTCATCGTCTATCACCGTCTTCGACCGTCCTCCGCCGTCTTTGTCCGTCCTTCTCCCACCTCAACCCAATCCAACACCTCGCCGTCCCACTCGAATACGCCAAGGGGTCCGTATTTGAGATTCAGCGTCACGCTGTGCGGCATGAGCGCGGACTGGTACAACATCAGGTCGCGCGAGATCACGTAGGTGTGATCGCCGTCCTCGAGCCCACGCGCGGCGGCGATGAAGTCGTCGAGGTTCCTAACCGGCCGGCCGGCGAACTCCGAGATGATGACCATCGGGTTGCCGAGGTCGGGATCGTTCAGGCCGATTGACGACAGGCTGGAACCCTGCGGTGCGTACGACATGGACACGCCGTCGCCCGGGAAGGCGAAAAACGCGCGCAGCTTGGGTGTGATCTCGTGGATCGTGGCACCGGCGAACTGAACGAAGCGGCGTACCTTGGACTGCTCCATGTCTGACACCGGGACGGCAACATCCATGCGCTCGCCGTTGCGGTACACCGTGAGGCTGACACTATCGCCCACCGCGGCGTTCAACAGTTGGTCGAAGCGGTACAGGTCGTCGCGCAGTACCTCATCGTTCACGGCGTACACTATGTCGCCCGGCTTAAACGCTGCTACGCCCGCCGTGCGCGGGATCAACGTCTCGACCTGCATGACCCGCGGCGTGCCGGAACCGTCGAACTCCATGCCGCTCACCACACTCTCGGGCAGACCGAAGTGCCGCACCGCCTCGCCTACGGTGATCAGCTCCAGGTCGACACCGATCTCGCCGCGCCGGATCGGCTCGCCGCTCCGGATCTTGGCCAGCGCGTCTACCACGTAGTCGATCGGCAGCTCGAAGCTCGAGGTCTCCGTGCCGCGGGCGTGGATCGCCACCACCTCGCCCTCGGCGTTCCACACCGGGCTGCCGCTAGAGCCACCCGTGCGGTCGAACGTGCTGTGGATGTAACTCGAGTGCCGGTCGCCCTTGTTCACGTTCAGGTTGGCCACCGAGCCGACTTTGATGGAATACTCTTCTTGATCGTTGTTCCCGATCAGCAGCACCTCGTCGCCCACCGCGAGGTCGCGGCCCGAGCCGAGTGTCACGGCGCGCAGGGTGACCGGTACGTCGGGATCTATCTGATAGAACGCGAAGTCGTGCGTCGGGTCGTAGTACAGCGGCCACGCCTCGGTAAAGCTGCCGTCGTGGAAGTGGACCTTGACGTACGACGGACTCGTGCCAGCCACGGGCGCATTGGGCGCGATCAAGCCCAACGCGGCGTCGACGATGAAGCCGGTTCCATAGGAGGTTCCTTGTTCTTCGGTTTCGAACACAATCTCGGAGGACGTTTCGATGTTGACGACCATCGATTTGAATTCGGAGAGGCGGTCGGTCCAGATGCCTTGGGAAGAGGCGGACTGCGGCGCGAACCACAGGATCGCCGCTGCAAAGGTGACTGCAAGTACTCCGGTACTACGTGTCATGCTTGCTCCTAGCCCTAGGTGTGTGATTGCTGCGTTTCTTGGTACCGAAGACTGCGGGAGGGGTGTGACAACGGCCGCGGGTCCCAGCCCTACCCTCGCCCCAAACGATCACGGATTTTCTACCCCACCCCACTCGGAACGGCCACGGATTCGCTCAGTCCACTTAACTGGGTCCTAAGTTGCGTTGCTGCTCCTATCCCTTGACAGGTTGGACGCTTTGGAACAAGCACGGATTTACTACCCCTCCCTTCCGCAATCTTGGGTCGGGAAACCGGGCCACCGGGAAGCCGGGGCACCGGGATTAGTGCCTCGGACGAGCGCGGACGTGGGCGAATTGAAGAGAGGTGGCCGAGCCAAGAGGCCCGGCCTACCTGCTATGAGGGTGCTTACTGGGTATCAGAAGGTGGCGCGTCTCTGTTCCATATGTCGTATACGATCTTCCATGAGCCGTCCGGTTGCCGCTCACGGACAGAGACCCACTTACCAGAATCCTGGTACACGTCACTGCCATCTTGCGGCGTGAACGTTCCGGACCAGGTGCCTCTTACCACGGCCAGGTCACCAGAGACACGTATATCAACAGCGGTGTTCTTGAAGTCGGCGTCGGCCGCTTCGCGATTGCTCTGGAACACAGCGCGTATGGCATCTTTGCCCACGATAATGGGTTCGTCTGGATGCAATCTCATGGGCTCGTCAACGTAGAGCGACAGCATGGCGTCCCAGTCTCCAGCAAGGACTGCAACATCCCACTGTTCAACCCCGGCCCTTAGGGCCTCTTCGTCCGCTGCAGTGTCAGCAGGCTGTCCACATGCACCCACTGCCAATAGAGCGATTCCTGCGCTGATAACGAGTCGGTTTCTCATCGTGGTCTCCTGGGCGACGGTCAGCGATAATGTGCGCCCAAGTCCACAGAACAGCAACGTTCAGCCAATGTCCATCGCCCCTGGCAACGATCAGGTGGCTAGGCTACCGCTTTGAGCCCCGGCTTACGGTAGGAGATGAGGAGATAGGGCCGCGGATAGAACGGCCACGGATTGATCGGCCACGGATTCGCTCAGGTCGGTCGAGCGGGACCTGGCTCGCATCGCTGTTTCCATCCCTTGACGGGTTGGACGCTTTGGAACGAGCACGGATTTTGTCGGCCGCGGATCGGGCGGCCACGGATCCCTACCCCGCCCCGCCCCCCCCGCCTTCTTTGGCGCCGTATCGCCCAGCTTCGGTTAGGTGCCTCCTACTTCAGTGTTCTATCGTGCCGCAGCGGTTCAGCTACGGTTGCGTTGATCCAGCGTCTCTGCCTTCGGGTTACCACGGTTCGCTTGCTGATCATGCGGCCACGGATCCCATCCCCTCACCACACCCAACGATCACGGATTTCATAGGGTCCGCGCTAATCCGCCTTCTTCCGCGCCAATCAGTGGCCCTAACCGGCAGTACCGCCGTTGTTGTTGACTCGGCTACTATCGAACTCTAACTTTTTAAGCGGTGTGCGAGGCGCGTAGCCAGTTCGCTGCGTGAAAGGCCGGGGGGCGATAAGCTCTCCGGTTTTTCTTTTCCACTTCGCCCCACCGCCTCCGCGATCTTTGACTCGGCTCCGCAGCCCACCTAACTTGAACTCACGGGTTGCGAGTCCGCGTAGCCGGTTCGCTGCGTGAAAGACCGGAGGGCGATAAGCTCTCCGGTTTTTCTTTTCCGCGTGAATCCGCCTTCTGCCGCGCCAATCAGCGGCCCCACCCCGCACCCCGGGATTAGGAGAAGAGAAGAAGACGAGATGAGCACCACCCTTCCGGATCTGTGCGCTGCACGCTACACGTTGAACGCTGCACGATGCACGGCGGTCGACCGGCTTCGACCGTCTTTTCCCGGTTTCCCGGTGTCCCGGCAACCCGGTCACCCGGAACCGCCACCCTTCGTCTCCCGTTCGTCTTAGTCGTCTGCCACCGTCCGGCATCAAGCCCCTGGATTAGGAGGGAAGGAGATGAGGAGATAGGGCACGCGTTTTCTCGCGCCGCATGGAATTGATCCGGTTACCTACGCCGCTGTGGCTGGCGCTACAATCCAGCGCGGCTTCGGTGGAGTCTGTCGAGGTCCGTGTCTGGTACGCCAGTGGCCGCCGAACTGAATCAAAGAGTGCCGGCGTGGCGGAACTGGTAGACGCGGGGGTCTGGCAGACCTCTGGGTGCAAGCCCGTGTGAGTTCGAGTCTCACCGCCGGCACCGCCGCACTCTTGCTCGTGAACCCCAGCCGAGCTTACATTGAACTGTCTGCCAGACCTCCGCGTGGCCTGCTGGCCACGCCAATGAAGCCGAGGAGAGCGATCTCCTCGG
>JAUVRN010000439.1 GCA_030597645.1 Candidatus Zixiibacteriota bacterium | reverse complement strand
TGAGCGCCAGGGCGATCCCGTTGGCGCGCGTCACGGGAATGATCTCACTGGCCGGATTCACCGACACTTCCGCGCGCACGTTGGGGTTGATGCGCCCGGTTTCACGCGAGTCGCGGGTGCCGCGAACAGAGCTGACCTCCGTCAGCCCGATGCTGGTATATGCGTTGATCATTCCGGGATAGATGTGTTTGCCGCGCGCGTCGATGACCTCCGCGTCACCGGGAACATCGACGCTTCGGCCCAGCGCCGTGATTCGTCCATGGTCGAACACGATCGTGGCATTGGTGATGGGCGCAGACGTTACCGGGTGGATGGTGGCTCCACGGAGCGCGATGGGACCGGTCTGCGGCGACGCCGGCATCTGATCGCTGGCCGTCGCCACGTGTGCGGCCGCGAATGCGGCTACGGCCGCCACGATGAGACTAGTCGTGCGCATAGTAACCCTCCAGGATCTCGCAGCAGGAGTAGTGCGGTTTGCCGTGCGAATATCCGTGGCCTTCGCCACCACCACCTTTCTTGTCACCCTGTTGCAGCACGCGCTGGATCAGCAGCGCACGCTCGGCGCGGACCTCATCCCTGCGCGATGCTTCATCCTGGTAATCGAAGTACTGCGTACCGTCGATCCAGGTCTGCTCGCAGCGCGAATAGGTAGAAAGCGGCGGCCCGTTCCAGACCGCAAAGTCGGCATCCTTGCCCGGCTCCAGCGAGCCGACGCGATGATCGATGCGAAGCTGTATCGCCGCGTTGAGCGTGACGAACTTCAGCGCGTCGACGGGGGGCACGCCGCCGTACTTGACGGCCTTCGCGGCCTCCGTGTTGAGCCGGCGCGCCAGTTCGTTGGAGTCGGAGTTGAAGGACACCACCACGCCCTCGTGGTACATCAGCGCTCCGTTGTAAGGGACGGCGTCGTACACCTCGAACTTGTACGCCCACCAGTCACTGAACGAAGACCCGCCGGCGCCGTGAGCCGCGAGCTGATCGGCCACTTTGTAGCCCTCCAGTACGTGCTGGAACGTGGCGACCCGGAATCCGAAGTCCTCGGTGACCCGCATGAGCATCTCGATCTCGTCCTGACGGTAGCTGTGACTGTGTACCAGCCGATCCCCGCGGACGACCTCTACGATCGCATCCAGCTCCAGGTCACGGCGTGGCGGCATCCCGCGGCGGGACTTGTCGTATGCTTGGTGTCGCGCCTCGTACTCACGTGCCGCCTGGAAGGCATCGCGGATGATCTGCTCGACACCCATACGCGTCTGGGGGTAACGCGAGGTAAATTGCTCTCCCCAGTTGCTCTGCTTGGGATTTTCGCCGAGCGCGAACTTCACACCCGGGGGCGCGTCCGCAAGCTTCAATTCTTCGGCCGTCCCCCCCCAGCGAAACTTGATCACCTGGTTCTGCCCTCCGATGGCGTTGGCCGATCCGTGCAGAATGTTGGACGTGGTCACCCCGCCGGCAAGCTGGCGGTACATGGAGATGTCGTCCGGGTCGATCACGTCACCGATGCGCACCTCCGCGCTGATCGTCTGGGTACCCTCGTTGACGTCCCCGTCGATAGCCGTGTGAGAGTGGCAGTCGATGATTCCGGGCGTGATGTGCATGCCCGTCGCATCCACCACCACGGCCCCTTCCGGCACCGCGAGCCGGGTCCCCACGCCGGCCACTTTGCCGCCTGCGACCAGGAGCGTGGCGTTCTCGAGAACACCCTGGGAACCACATGTCCAGATGGTGGCATGCGTAAACGCCACCAGTTCCGCCGGCTCGGGCCGCTGCGTAAAGCCGAAGGCACCGTCCGGATACCGGGCCGGCAGGTTCAACTCGGCAGGCGCCCTGTCCTCTTTGTCGTCGCCCTTTTCTCGGGAGTCGTCGTCGCCTTCCTGCTCCTCTCCCTCCTCCGCCTCTTCATCGGTGTCCGCAACAGAGGTCGTATCGGTACTGCGTGCCGCCGTCCAGACAAAAGTCTGGCCGTCAGGCCAGACTCCGTGTCCCACAAGGCGTTCGGGCTCCACCGCGGCGCTCATCTGAACGACGCCCTCGACACCGATCGAGTCACCCTGAAAGGCGAACGTGAACCGCGAAACGCTCACATCGACATATTCCAGGGCGATCGCCGGATCGCCCGTGATCTCACCAGAAGGTTTGGCGGGCTTCCCCTTGATGTGCAGCCGGATGGCTTGCGGGCCGATGCCGCCCGGTAGCGCCACATCCCAGTGACCGCGCGGGTCCACGGTGGGCTGAGGCGTGACGACGTATCGACGACCCTCAACCCAGGTCTCCTGGACACTGGTCTCCTCGTCGAATAAATCTCCTCGGGTGATGACGAAACTGGCGGCCTTGCCCGGGACCAGCGAACCGTAGCGATCCTCGACGCCGGCGATCTGCGCGGGAGTAACCGTGAGAGCCGCGAGGGCGGCGTCGGCTTGCAAACCACGCTCCATGGCAGTCCGCACCGATGAGAGAAGTTTGCCTCGGTCCTTGAGACCGTGTCCGGTCAGGGCCACGGTGACTCCGGCCTCCAGGAGTCGCCTGGCGTTGGTGGGCGCCAGGTACCAGTACCGGAGATCCCGCAGGTTCACCTGCAGAGCCTGTTCAGGCGTCTTCACGGATGGAGTCTCGGGAAAGTTCAAAGGCAGAATGACCGGCAGACCCGCCGCGGCTATTGCGTCCAGGCGCCGGTACTCTTGGTTCGAACCGAGCACGATGGCGGG
>JAUVRN010000345.1 GCA_030597645.1 Candidatus Zixiibacteriota bacterium | reverse complement strand
GCCGATCCAGTGTTCCTCACTGTGAATACGGCCCCGGGCGCGGTAGCTGCGGGTGCGACTCCGTCCCTCGACGTCAACTACGACGAAACGGGCCTGACCAACAATCCGGGTTACACCAACTACATCGAAGTTGCATCGGATGATCTTGACTACTTCCCACAGGGTGCTTTGGACCTGACTGGTGGTGTCACGACTCCGGGCGTTCCGTTCATCACGTTCGGCCTGTTCATCGGCTGCCCGGATGCCAGCACGATCATGACGCTGGGCCTGGGCACCGCGTGGATCACCAACTGGGGTGCTGGCGGCGGTGGCGGCAACTTCTCCACGCCGGACTCCGATGATGGATTCATCATCGGTGGTCACGACTGGCACTTCGACGGTGGCTGGGCCATGGTGCTTCAGGACGCCGTGCACTGGGCATTTGAAGGCAGCTCGGTGGGTGGTTATCCGCGTCGTGCCGGCGAGTGGGGTCCGACCCTGCCGTGCGGTGTCGACCTTGTCGCCACCAGCTACGACAGCCCGCTGGGTGCAGGTGCGGACGCTGTGGAAGAAGTCACGTTCAACATGATCGACCTGGCTTCGACCAACGGCTTCTTCCCTCCGAGCTCGCGCCAGATGGGCGGCGTGTTCATGGCAGTCAAGCGTGTGGGCTCGCAAGCGGCCGACATGGGCGACTTCCTGGTGACCGAATTCAAGATCACCAACGAAGCGGGAGACATCGGCGACATCGTCGGTGACATGAACGACATGTACTTTGGTACCGTGACCGACTGGGATATCGGAGCCGGTACCGACAACTTCGTATATGCCAACGCGGCCGGAGCTGCTGCGTACGACGGTGGTGTTGCGGGCGGCGGTAACGCAGGAACGTTCTGCGGTCACTCCCGTCTCGACGCTGACGCGTACGGCTCCGGTGCTCTCGGTTCCGGCGGTGCACCTACGTTCATGATGGGTGACATCATGAATGATCAGGCACGCGGCAACCGGGCGATGGACATGCTGAGCGATCCGACCGGCTACGGCAATTCAATCGATCCGGCCTCCACGGCCAACACCGACATCGGTGAGTTGTTCGTCGGCATCAACATCCCGACGCTGGCTGACGGTGCGACCGAGAATTTCTACATGGCCATCTACCAGGTGACCAATGGAGAAAACGGTCTCTCGTGGACGGACGGTCCTGAGTTCGAAGCCTCCGTGGCTGAGATTCAGTGCCGTGCGGCGGCCTTCGCCGGATTCGGCAAGGGCGACGTGACCTGCGATGGCGTGATCGATCTGCAGGACGTCGTAGCGCTGGGCAACATCATCGACGGTCTGCTCGATCCGACGGGCACCGGTGGTGTGTACACGGCGGACACCAATGGCGACAACGTCTGGAATCAGGCCGACTACGACCTGCTCTATGATGTCGTCGCAGGTGTGCAGCCTGCCAGCAACCTGGCCAACGGCTGGAGGTTCTAAGCCAACCAGGAGTTTACGTTCGACCTTTAAACCCGTCGATCGGTAAACCGGAATCCCGGCCCCCTTGTGGGGCCGGGATTTTTTTGTATCATGAACCTATCTCAAGACAGACATCTGCTACGATCGGCTGCCAAGGGCCACAGACTTCGCCCAGCGCTCCTCGTCTGCGCTCTTCTCGCTCGATCTCGCGACGAGGTCAGTCTTAGGATGGTTTCAGGGACACAGCAAAGTGAATAGTGCATGGCTGTTGCAGAGGCTCGCGGACCTGCTCGTCCTGATTCACCTGGTGTGGGTAGGGTTCATGGTGGGCGGCGTGGTGGGCACGGCGGTGGGCCTGTTCTACCGCCGCCTGCTGGGCGGCCGCTGGTGGCGCCACATTCATCTGGTCGGAATGGCCTCCGCCGGCGTCCTCAGTCTCGGCGGCTGGCTCTGTCCGCTTACCACGCTGGAGTACCGGCTGAGGCGATCCGCAGGCGACTACGCGGAACCGGAAGGGCTTATCATCCGGCTGGCCAACCGCCTCATATTCCCGGATCTCGCGCCGAGGGCACTGGCGGCGGTCACCGTGATCGCATTCGTGCTGGTCATCGTGGTGTACGTGCTGTTTCCACCCGGCAGAAGGTCCGGGCGGCGCGTCGAATCGCCTGGAGGGGGCTGACCAGAGCCTATCTCAGTATTGACATCGTCATGAGATCGGGCGAAAAGAGTACAGACGAGGAGCGAGACCAAAACAGACCGGAGGGGCCCTGGCAGGCCGCTGAGATGGCTGGTGAGGACGGGTTCGACCGGGGAGGGGTCCACGCCACCTTCGCAGCCGATTGCAGCAGATGTCAGTTCTGAGACAGGTACTAATCGTCGAAGAGGGAGTCCCACTTTTCCTTCAGGGACTCTTTGGTAACCGGTCGCGGGGGCATCCGGTGGGGCGTAATCGCCACTTCGAAGAAGGGACAGAAGTTCGCCTTCTCTTTGTCTTCCACCAGGGGTGCTTTGGGCTCACGACACTTCTGTTCGGCCACCTCATCGTACAGCTCACAATTGGAACAACTTCTCAACGAGGCCCCACAGCGCGAGCATGACTCGCTGAGTTCGGGCTTTTCGACGTGCGAGAGTTCCTTTTGACAGCGCCAGCAGATCATTTCCTTCACTCCTTCCGTCCAATCGCCGGCCGCGGAGCACAGCCCGACGAACTCCACCCGCGTCCCGGCCGCCGTGGATCGGGCGCCATGCGCAGGTGCGGACGGGGGATATCGCTTATTCGAACGGGTACGGTGTTATGGTCTGACCATGCCCGGCGCAGGCGGGCGGTAAAGCCCCAGGCACATACCGTCCACTAGACAGGCCTCGGTTCTAGAGCATGGAAAACGATGCAACCGGTGAACAGACTCAACGGGTGTACTGGCCCCCGCATCAGGGATTGTCCCCCACCCCTGCACGGAGCATAGCACGCCGCTCCCCTCCAAGTCAAGCTCATTCTGGGTGCAGCCGGTTCCGAGCCGGGGTTCTCCAGGCAAAAAAAACCCCGCGATCCGATGCGGGGCCCTCACCCACAACCCGCCGCACATCCGTGCGCTGGCGGGTAGTACTTGGTGTATCCGTCCGGTCTAGTGGGCCGAGTAGCCCGACCGACGCGTGCGCGACGCACGACGGGTCGACTTGCGCATAGAGCCGGCATTGCGCGAGCTCTTGCGACGGTTCGACGACGACTTGCGGACCGCGGGCTTGCGAGTCGAACGACGAGTCGTAGCCTTGCGAGCGGACGACTTGCGAGTCGAACGACGAGTCGTAGCCTTGCGGGCTGTCGACTTGCGCGACGTAGCCTTGCGAGCGGACGACTTGCGCGTGGTCTTGCGAGTCGTAGCCTTGCGGGCCGTGGACTTGCGAGTCGAACGACGAGTCGTAGCCTTG
>JAUVRN010000276.1 GCA_030597645.1 Candidatus Zixiibacteriota bacterium | reverse complement strand
GGGGGCGCGGGTCGGGACGGCAGGAGCGCGTTTTAATGACACGGCGACCACCGAGAAGGTGCACGGCTGAGGACTGTCATCCGGATCGTCACACGTGAACCCTGGGATGCTCACCAGGTCTCCGAAGATCGCCGTTCCAGCGTCAGTAACCGGGCAAATGACTCTGGGCGGGATATTCCGGATGATCGTGACGGAATAACAGCCGGGTGAATAGGTAGGTATCACGACGGAGGTAGTCGTCTGATTATAGTTGATCTGATTAGCCGGAGGCAGGAAGGTAGTATCAATAGCGATTATTCCCTCCGCCTCACGAAGCTGCTGGTTCATGAAGTACGCCGCCGGATAGGTACCCGGAACCAGATCCGTACCACCAAAGTCGATGAGGCCCATCAGTACGGAGTCCAATGTGCCATCGAACGTGTACACCGGGTTCTGCGGGCTCTGCTGCTCGAACGGAGCCATGTCCGCCGAGAAGCCGGTGCTGGTGGTCGTGATGGAGTCTTCCAGTCCGGCACCCGTTAGGGCCTTGACGTGGAAGGGACCCACGATGCCCTGCGTGTTATCGCTCACAGTGAAGTCGCCAGCGAACGTGTACGGGAAGGGGCCGAACCCTGCTGTGTACTCAATGTGCTCGGATTGCCAGGCCATGTGATCCGGATCGGGAGCCGAAACCACTACGGTGTGGCAGGTAGTGTCGACATCACCCTCTTGGTTGAAGGACTCGAAACAAATGTTCCACG
Source organism: Candidatus Zixiibacteriota bacterium (assembly GCA_030597645.1). GTDB lineage: Bacteria > Zixibacteria > MSB-5A5 > JAUVRN01 > JAUVRN01 > JAUVRN01. The sequence goes on along the minus strand of JAUVRN010000276.1, from coordinate 3,234 downwards.
TGCCGGCCTCTCCTGATGCCGGTTCCCAGAAGAGGATCATCTCGTCACCCGGAGAGCTCTCACCGCCGAGGTAGGTGGTATCCGGTTCGTGGGTGGGAGAAGTGGCGAGACCGTCTTTGTTCATCCCAATGTAGCGGACGGATATCGGCCCCAGGGTGCCCACGCCGAGCTCGGTGCGGACCTGCACCGCCACGCCGCCATCCTCGTAGGTGACGTCGGGACAGGCGGCCTCGATCACGCACCCTACGAGGAGGTCTCGAATCCGCAGGAGCAGCTTGACGGTGTCCTCGGGATTCGCCGGATCGCTGCCGGAGATGATCAGATCGGCGGTGTAGTCTCCCTCTGGATTGCCAGTGGATGCAAAGGTAACATCCATGCTCGTCTGCGTGCTCCCTGCAACGGTTCCGAAGAGCGGCTCAGCGCGAACCCAGGTGAGACCACCTACACTGATGCCGTCCCACCAGGCATGGGAATCCAGATGGAAATTGTACAGGTGCACGTAGCCAACGTCGTCGACGAAGCTGGCATTGCGCATCGGCACATCCGCCTGGATCAAGGCGCCATCCACGTAGTAGTCGAAGTTCTTGCTCGCCCAGTCGATATCGCGATACTCGACGTGGTACCACTGGTCCTCCACATACGGGAAGCTCTCATTGCCTCCGACATCTGCGTTGATGTAGAAGAAGCCCGTGCCACGGGCGAAGAAGAACATCACTTCGTTGCTGCTCGAGTTCTCGATCATGAAATAGCCGTCGCTGTGGGACGTCGAGCCGGAGCGTACCCAGAAAGAGATGGCGGCGGGTTGTGAACCTGTTTCGAACTCCTGGGTGATCCCGTGAACGTGCCCGTCGGTGCTCGAATTGTTGTAGTAAAAGCTGTACTGTCCTACGGCGGCCGTGCTGTCGACGACTTCCTTGGTACCGCTACCGGGTGGATCGTCGATCCAGTCGCTGAAATCGCCATCCTCGAAACCGTCATGGAATGGTATGGAGACCGGAATGGCGGTCGGCGTCGGTGCTCGAACTGAGCTGGCCCGTCGCATCGCGGTCGTCTCCTCGGAGACCGGGGTGGCCCTCGGTGGCTGGAGTCGTGCCGTCTCACTGACGCTTGCGAGCCGAACCTGGTCGAATGCCGTAGCGGTGGACTGGTATCCTCCTTGTCGGGTTGGTCGCTTCGACACGGGTGAGATCGGCGTATACATATTATTGACGATCCGCGCCGAGAAACTCAGATCGTAGCCACCGTCGTTGGCGATGATTACCACACGGGTGGTCGAGTCGTTCAGCTGGAGTCGCTCGCGTAGGGTGTCCGGTGATACCGCCATGATCGGCGGTGACGCAGACTGTCCCACCAGGCCTACGGCCAGGGGCGACTCATCCGGATCATTGCTGGTGATGCTCAGGCTGGCTGTGCTGGGACCGGTGCTCGTCGGCGTGAATGACACCGCCACGGGCTCCGTGGCGTTGGGCGCCAGCGCGAAGGCCGTGGTGCCGACTGTATAGTCCGAGTTGTCCGATACGATGTCGGACACCGTCAGAGTGTCGGTTCCCTCGTTGCTTACATAGAGCGTCTCCACGCCCGTGCTGGCCAGGAACACCAGTCCGAAGTTCACCGGATCAGGAATGACTGCGATGTCCGGGACTCCGGTCACATGCAAGTCGGCAAACACGGTGTCCTCAAGATTGGCCGGGTCGTTGCTGCGGACCACGATCCGGGCCTGATACAGGCCGCCCAACAGACCTGTAGCATCAAACATCACGGTTGCCGTATCCTCAGTGCTTGAGGAAGTCGCTCCCGAATCGGGCGCAATCGTCAGCCAGGGCACGCCTCCCAGGAGCCAGTCGAAGATCTGGTTGCTGAACAGTCGGGTCTGACCGATCCCCAGGTTGCCGTCGAGAGAGACTTCGTTGCCGACGGCCATGACTCTGCCGGGACCCAGCTTGCCGGCTGCCGCATGGGGCCGGCTCTCGTCGTCCCACACGACGATTTCGGCGTCACCCGTTACCGTGCAGTACGATCCGTATGCGGAGGCGTTGACCGTGTCGACGTCCGCCGTGGTCGGATGGGGCTCCATGTTGGTGAGCACGGCAGACGGGAACGATGGCAGAGCCGTCTCGGAGATGCCCGTCCCCGACAGGAGCCAGTTGACGTTGGGCATGGAATTCCCATTGTCGGCTTGAAGCAGGAGGCTCCCGCCGCTCAGCATCCAAAGCCGGACGTTGTCGATGTCATTGGAAGATGCGTTGCTGACCTCGTCGTCGATGGCCAGAGCGTCGAGACTGTCCAACATGGCCGTCGCCCAGGGGAAGGTCACATCGACTACCACCGCTCCGCGAGCTGCCAGGTCCCCGGCAATCGTGCTGTACGAACTCACACTTGTGATACCGACGACCCTGTCTGTCAAGTCGGTCAGCACGGCGGTGAGCGCCGGGACGACACCATACTCGGTCGTAACCTGTGTATTCGATCCGTGATCGACGTCGGACACAGGTTCGGAGACCGTCCTGGCTGGTAGGTTATAGATGACCGTCGCGGCCTCCACTTCCTCCACTCGGACATCCCAGACGAGATCGCTGCCGCCTGACAGATTACCGATGTAGATGCTGTGGTACGACGTGTCATTGGTGAACAGGCTGTCTCGGAGCGAGTCGGGTGCCACGGTCATGACCGGCGGGGTCAGGGCCTCGCCCAGCAGGGTAACCTGCGGCGAAGGCTCATCCGGATCATCACAGGTGATCGTCAACACCCCGTTGCTTGGCCCCGGGCTGGCCGGCGCAAAGGTCACCAGCACCGATTCAGCCGCGTTCGGAGACAGGGTGAAGCTCGTAGTCCCTACACTGTAATCTGTGTTGTCCGTGGTAATGTCCGAGACGGTCAACAGGGCGGTTCCATCGTTGGACACCAGCAGGGTTTGATCACTGGTGGTAGACGTGAATACCGTGCCGTAGTCCAGCGTATCGGGTACGACGGTGATGTCCGGTGCTCCCGTCACATCTAGGACCGTCGGTACGCAGATCGCAGGGGCCACCGGGTCATTGGTCTGCATCTGGATGCTGGCAAAATAGGTGTTGTCCAGCAGGCCCGTGGCGTCAAACGTGACCGCCACCGTGTCCTCCGCACCGGCCAAGGTGATGCCTGCCACCGGCTCATAGCTCAGCCAGGAGATGCCCACCACCATCCAGTCGAAGACCTGGTTGCAGAACAACCGGGTCTGCCCAGCGTCGAGCCCGGCAT
>JAUVRN010000131.1 GCA_030597645.1 Candidatus Zixiibacteriota bacterium | reverse complement strand
GCCGGCCACATCCGATCAACCACGATGTGTTTCTATAGTATAGCACTTCGCGCGGTGTATGGCACAAAAGAAACGGCGTGGCCGTTTGGAAGAGACCACGCCGTAACTGTATTTGAGTGAATCGCTTACTTCATCAGCACCATCTTCCGGACGTCGGCGAATTCACCGGCTTCCACGGAGTAGAAGTACACACCCGAGGCGACCTGTGAATTGCGGTTGTCACGACCATCCCAGGTGATGGTGTACGTGCCGGCTTCCGCCTGGCCCGCGAACGTCTTCACCACCTGACCTGCGATGTTGTAGATGGTCAACGTGTACTCGCTGGCATTCGGGAAATCGATCGCCAGAGAGGTCGACGGGTTGAACGGGTTCGGATAGTTCTGGTGCAGCGCATACGCCGTCGGCAGGACCTTCGCCTCTACCGTCGCATCCAGCGTGCCACCCATGAAGGTCGCCGCTTCGACACGCACCAGCTCCACCGTACCGACCCCGTGCGTGGCTATGCTCAGGATCTCGCCGGTACCGGCCGACACACGCGAGTTCTCGATATTCTCGGAACCCATCGTCGGCAGCACCAGTATCCGCAGCTCGCCATCGGCCGCTTCGTACTTCACGTTCATGTTGGAAGCACGACCCACCGCCTGCACGTCGGCAATGTCCATACCTTCGTACGTGTACACGAACAGGCCCGCGCCCATGTCGTGCTCGGAAGATACCGACACGCTCACGTTCGCACCCTGCTGCGCCGAGGTGACCAGGATATGGCCTACCGCCGCCGCCACCTTCGGGCCACCACCCAGCAGATCTTCCGCGATCGGCTCGGCGTCACCCGTGATGACACGGATCAGGTAAACCAGGTCGGCCACTGTCAGCGGCGTACCGTCCGCGTTCACGTCCGACGCCGCGGTCTGACCCGCCACGTTGACCACGAACACGCTCGGTCCCAGTATGAAGTAATTGGAGTAAAGTACCGCGTCTGAAATCTCGTAGGCAATCGCGTTGAGGTTGATATCACCACGATCGTCCAGGTCACCCGGACAGGTGATCTTGATCTTGCCGTTGACGAAATACAGATACTCTTCCGGCGTCGGCTTGTCCGGATCCGGATCCGGATCGAGACAACGCAGACCGCGGATGCCACCGTCGCCCGTGAACAACTGGGCAAAGATGCTCTCCGAATTGTCGATGATACCGCCACCCAGAACCGGGGGCACCGCCGTCGGATCACCACCGCACCACGGAATACCAGTGAACGGATCGGTGACCACATACAGCGTGTTGCCGTCGCGCGACGAAGCCGCGTTGTCGCCGCAGTCGTTCCAGTAAAAACGAATCGGAGCGGACTGGCAGCCCAGGTCGAGGTCATACGTCGTGCGGAAGCAGATGTTGGCCAGCAGACCGTCGATACACCAATCGTTCGGATGCTGGTTGGAGTTGTTCATGTCGGCGATCGCCACAACGCGGATCAACGGAGGATTCATGCCTTCGATGCGGTAGGTCAGGTACTCCCAACCGGCCGTCTCGAGCACGGAACCGTCCAGATCCAGGCCCGTGAAGGTCACGATCGTGGGATCATACGTGAACAGCAGGTCGAAACCACCCAGCTCCTCACAGAGCTCGGGGGCGCAGGCCAGGTTCACGATCGACAGAGGCACGCACAGGTCGGTACCCGTGGGTGCTTCATTGCTGCCGATGACAAAGCCCACCAGCGGAACCTGGGCGATCACTTCGACGGTGAAGCAGCACTCATTGGTGCTGATGCCCGCGCCGTCGTTGGCGACCACACAGAATTCCCATATACCGACGTCGTTGTCGTCGGCGTTGGACGTCTGCCACTCAAACGTGTCACCATCGAAACCGGGGGCGTTGGTCGGGTCGGCAGCTGCGCCGTCCTTTTCCATGCTCACGACCTCAAAGGTGCACGGCTGCGGGCTGTCATCCGGATCTTCGCACGTAAACCCTGGTACGCTGACCAGGTCTCCGAAGATCGCCGATCCAGCGTCAGTAACCGGGCAAATGACTCTGGGGGGGATATTCCGGATGATCGTGACGGAATAACAGCCGGGGCTGTAGGTTGGAGTATTGGTCGCAATGATGGTCTGGTTGTACGTCAGCACGTTGGCCGGAGGCAGGTCGGTCGAGTCGATCGCGATCACGCCTTCCGCTTCCTTCAGCGTCGTGTTCATGAAGTACGCCGCCGGGTAGGTGCCCGGAACCAGCTCCGTTCCACCAAAGTCGATGAGGCCCATCCGTCCGGCGTCCAATGTGCCGTCAAAGACGTACACCGGGTTCTGCGGGCTCTGCTGCTCGAACGGAGCCATGTCCGCCGAGAAGCCAGCGTCCGCGACCGTGATCTGAGCGTCCAGTCCAGCACCCGTGAGCGCCTTGACGTAGAACGGACCGACCACACCCTGTGAATTGTCAGAGGTAATGAAATCGAGATTCATCGTGTACGGGAAGGGACCAGTGCCCTGCACGTATTCGATGTGCTCTGACTGCCAGGCCATGTGATCCGGGCCCGCGACCAGCACTTCGATGCCGACACACTGGATGTCTGCATCACCGAGGTCATTGGTGGCCTCGAAGCAGAATTCCCATGTGCCCGCCTCACCGGCGGCCGGTTCCCAGTACATGATTAGGCTGGTGGCATCGGGGGCGTCGACCAGACCAAGACCCGTGACATCCGGGGTATTGGTCGGAGCGGTCGGAACGCCGTCCATCAGGACATCGATCAGAGCGAGCGACTGAAACACGCCGTCGTTGATCTGAGCAGTGACCTGAATCGCCACGGCACCGTCTTCGTGCGTCTCTGCATAATCGGGGCAGATGCCGTCGATGACGATGGCCGCGCCGGCCTTGACCGTGATCAGGATCGTGTCGCAGGTGAGGAGCCGACGGGTCGGACTATCTTCGGTACCTACGAAAATAGGATTATCCGGCCACGGATTCACGCCGCAGACGATCAGGCGAGCGGTGTTGCCCGTCACGCCTTGCACATCGATATCGACAGTCACCGCGCCGGGGTAGGCGCCAGCAACCAGGTCGTCGCCGCCACCGAGTGAGCCGGCGAGAAATATATCGCCGTTCACGTGACGCGAGCCCAGCTCGGTCAAATTGACCGTGACCCCGACGATCGAGGCGGACACAGCGTCGATATTCTCCATCACGACGCTAAAGCCCACACCACGAAGGTCGGTGTCGGTCTCGATATCAACCGCTACCACGCTTGCGCCCGGAGGAACTTCTACGTCCGCTCCGCCGACAAAGTCTGCCGCAAAGGCAGCCGGTGCCACGAAGACGACCGCAGCGAGCGCAAACAGTAATGCTCTCAGTTTATAAGTCATCTTAAATTTGCTCCTAGTTGGTTTCAGAACAGTTTCCATCGGGATTCTTTTTCCGGAGTGCACGATTCGCCCGGTTAAGTTGAACCGAGACTCCAACCCCCCTCCTACAAGAGGTTATGTGCTTTCTCGTTAGCGAATTTGTAGGCATCACCTCCTTCGCATACATCTTGTGTGAATGTTTGGACATGAACTCTAAATGTCTTTCCCTCGCATCTCGCCGGGTCGAACCACATACGTAGCCGTCCGCCGACAGGCCGGGCCCTGAGACTGCAGTGTCTGGCGCTGGGTGCGCCATGTGTGGAATTGTGTGCAGTACATTCAAATGTGACGTCACCTAATGGGCCGAGCCAGGGACTTCTTCGGTGCCCCGACAAGCTCGATCAACAATCAGTTTTTTAGCTAACGCGTTAAATAGGACGTACTTGAGAAGTACAGATACTCCGGCGCCGATCTTCGGTTGCGAGGGTACCGCTCGCGCTGGAAAATCACTGAGGGTCGGAGAGGACTTGTAAAGCTTTCGCTCTTGCTCTAATTGCTCCCTAACGGTCTGGGGTTAACACTCTAACTATTCAAGTACACCCAATGTACGGAACAAATGGCTTGTACAACTAGCGTCCGGGAAACCCCGGTGGGACGCCACCAATATACCTCAAGTGAAAAAACTGTCAATACAAAAACCGTTGCTATTACAGGGATTTAGGCTGATCTCGCCGTTGGGGGAGAGCCTGCATACCACTTCGATTTGAGCGCCCTGAAGGTCTCAGAGCGGCTGCCGATCTCGATCTTCATTATAGAGAGACCGGTGGCTACAGCCTGGATCAAAGAGACCTGTGGCCACAGCCTGGATTATGGAGACCGGTGGCTCTACCTCAGTCCGGCTGCCACTGGAAGCTGCCGGCAAGAGGCATCCCTGGCTGCTGACGTAACAGCATGCAGGCCAGCATGTTAATGGCCACGACACGGCCAGAAACCGTCTACAGTCTCAGGAATACGAAGTCTCGGGTCGCGGCACCCAGACGCACGTCATGTATCTTGTTGTCTATGAGGCGGTTACGGTCTCTGCAGGAGCTGCACTGCGAACAGGCGATCTTCGCCCGGTCGCAATTGGACGTCTATTCCACCTGCGCCTGGGCTACGATGATCTCGTCCAAGGCGACAGCCGCACGGGTTTCCCAGTCCGCGAGGGCGGCGAGCCAGTCTTCCCTCTGCCCCACGTCGAAGCTGCTCCAGTCCGTCGCAGCCACGGCGATCGTCCGCCACATCTCGGCGTCCTTCCGGAGGTAGTAGGCGGCCAGCTTGATCGGCTCCCGGTCCGATGGTGCCCACAGATCCGCCTGTCGCGCCAGAAAACCAGCCGCAGCGCCGCGCAGCGCCGCCATGCGTGCCAGTGTCTGTGCATCGCCGGGAACGCCCGAGGAACTCCGGCACATATTGACGGCAGAAAGTCCGTACCAGATACCGGCTGATGAATCGGGCCGGGCAGAGAGTACGAGATTGCGCATGGCGGACACGATGGCGCTGCGGCCAAGCTTCGGGGTCGCCACCTCCGGCTCAAACCAGATACTGTTGGCACCCGGTTCGTCGGTCCACCACCACCAGTGTGTCCGAAAGTCGGCTCGATCCCAGATCGTGGTATCGACACCTGTTCCGCTGCAGAACGCCACAAAAAACCACGGTTCGCCGAACGATGAGTCGACGGCGTGCACCAGAACCGGATCGGTGGTGAGGATCAGGCAGTGGCCGTCTTTGGCCACCGCGTCGAGCATGGCCGCCTCCGCATCGACCAGACTGCGCGGCTGATAGGCCAGGTACGCAGAATCGGCCAGGTGAAACAGGTTTCCAGTCCAGAGGAGCTTTTGTCTCAGCGGCAGGTGCAGACCGGTCTCGGATGTCCAGCCCGCAGCCAGGGCAGCGCCCGAAGCGAAGCTTGCATAGCCGTAGCCCAGTTCCGGGTCGGCCTCGCGAGCGCGCTGTGCCAGAAGCCCGATCAGAGGATCCACCGAATCGGCGCAGGGCGAAAAGCGTTCCTGTGCGAACAATCCGTCGCACAGCAGGGCTACGTGCACCAGGCACGTAATCAGAACGATGCGCATCGTTACTCGCGAAATAATGGAAGGGACCTGCCCGGGGCAACGATCAGCATGCGGGGCCGAGCCCTGAATACAACAACATAAGGTGTTACAATCGAAGCAGCAATTCGGCTCCAAAGCGCAGCCATGCCGCGCGCTCGATGAACCGGTCCGTGAACACGTGGTGATAGGAAAGATCGCCGGCCAGGACCCAGGATGTCGAGAGGGCGTACTGCACGCCCGCCCGACCATAGATGCCGAACTTGCGCTCGATGAACTCATCCGGCAGTTCGAGCCGGTAATTGCCGCCGCCTGCTTCGAGGTAGGGCACGGCCCGGGCGGAGCGCGACAGGCGCTTCCGTGCGCCCGCACCGAAGGCGAGAACGGTCATGTCCTCCGCCAGCTCGAAGCCTTGCAGCTCGCGGGCAAAAAGCCGCTGCGCATCCAGCCAGAGTGCCAGATCCAGACCGGACGACTGCTCATAGACAAAACGGAGACCCGCCGTCACGCCGGCGGAATGACGCTCGCGCAGATCGCCGACCGGAACAGTGCCGCCTGCGGCCAGGCCGATCAGGGACGACCCGGCCGCCGCCGGCGACGCCCCCAGCCACATCAGCAAGCCACCTGTGAAGGCCACCGCGACTTGGATCGTTCGCCTCATATCTGGTGGAACAGCAAGGCCTTGGCGGCGGTTCCAGGGGATAATGAGCACACGTCTGTGCCTGATTTGCGTTGTCCTGTGGGTGACGGCGTGGCCCG
>JAUVRN010000451.1 GCA_030597645.1 Candidatus Zixiibacteriota bacterium | reverse complement strand
CGATCGGCCGGATCCTCCACGACATCGAGTCGGAGGATGTGCGGCGCATGGTTCTCGAGGATGAGCGCCGGCTGGACGGTCGGGGCTACGACGACATTCGCGACATCACCTGCGAAGTGGGCTTCCTTCCGCGTGCGCACGGTTCGGCGCTCTTCACGCGCGGTCAGACCCAGGCACTGGCGGCGATTACGCTCGGCACCAAGATGGACGAGCAGAAGATCGACGATCTCGAAGGCGAGTCGTGGAAGTCGTATATGCTGCACTACAACTTCCCGCCCTATTCGGTCGGTGAAGTACGCCCGTCCCGCGGTCCGGGTCGGCGTGAGATCGGCCATGGCGCCCTGGCGGAGCGAGCCATCCAGCCGGCGATCCCCAACGAGGATAACTTCAGCTACACGGTTCGCGTGGTCTCCGAGATCCTCGAATCCAACGGTTCGTCCTCGATGGCCACCGTGTGCGCCGGTGCGCTGGCGCTCATGGATGCCGGTGTACCCATCAAGGCGCCCGTGGCGGGTATCGCCATGGGCATGGTCATGGGGGAGAACAAGACGGCCATCCTCACCGACATCCTCGGCGCCGAGGATCATCATGGCGACATGGACTTCAAGGTCGCGGGTACGCGTGAGGGGATCACGGCGTTCCAGATGGACGTCAAGGTGGCGGGCCTGCAGATCGACATCATGCGCGTGGCCCTCGACAAGGCCCGGGTGGCCCGTCTCCACATTCTCGACGTCATGGAACAGACGCTGGCCAAGCCGCGTCCGGACCTGTCGCCGTTTGCGCCGCGCATCATCAGCATGAAGATCAAGGTGGACAAGATCGGCGCGGTGATCGGGCCGGGCGGAAAGATGATCCGCAGTATCGTGGAAGAGACCGGAGCCAAAATCGATATCGAAGACGACGGCACCGTGCTCATCGCTTCGGTGGATCAGGAGGCCGGCGAGGCTGCGCGCCAGCGCATTGAGCGCCTCGTCGAGGAGCCGGAAGTCGGCAGGGTCTACGAGGGTCTGGTGCGGCGCACGGCGGAGTTCGGCGCGTTCGTGGAGATTCTTCCGGACCAGGACGGTCTCCTTCACATCTCCGAAATCGACGTCGGGCGGGTCAATCGGACCGAGGACGTGTTGAACGTCGGAGACAAAGTGCAGGTTAAGGTCCTCGAGGTGACCCGGGACGGCAAGATCCGACTGTCCCGGCGTGTACTGCTGGACGGATACGTACCGGATGCCAACGAGGGACGTGGTGATCGCGGCGATCGCGGTGGCCGGGGAGGCCGCAGCGGCGGTCGCTCTCGCCGTCCGGAGCGACGCGACAGTCGATAGGCTGCGTACACACAATCCACAGAATATGACGGGCTGCCCGATCCGGGCGGCCCGTCGGTGATTATATGCCGAGAAGCACCCACAGACGCACCGAGCTGTCTTCCGGGCTGCGTATCGTCACGGAGCGAGACACATCGGTCCGGTCCGTGTCGGTAGGTGTCTGGATCGACGTCGGATCGCGTTACGAGACTCCGGCACTGGCCGGATTGTCCCACCTGATAGAGCACATGACGTTCAAGGGCACGCGTCGTCGGAACGCGCGGCAGATCGTCGAGGAGTTCGAAGCGCGGGGCGGCGGCGTCAACGCGTTTACCAGCCGTGAACAGACCTGTTTTTACGCCAAGGTCCTGGACACGCACCTGCCCGTGGCCATCGACGTACTGGGCGACATCGTGCGGCATTCTCTCTACGACGTCCGGGAACTCGGTCGTGAACAGAAGATCATCCTGGAAGAGATCAAGGATGTGCACGACACGCCTTCGGACTGGATACATGACCTGTTTGCCGAGGTGCACTGGGGGCATGCGGCCCTGGGTCTGCCTGTGTTGGGGCACAAGGCCACGGTGAAGCGCGCCCGTCGCGATGACATCATGGCGTACCGCCGGCGTTTCTATCGTGCGAGGAACACGGTGATCGCCGCGTGCGGTGCGGTCGATCATGACAAGTTCTGCGCCCTGGTTCAGGGTCGCTTCGACGGCTGGCGTGGCGGGCGGGCCGCCTCAAGCGCCGGGCCGGCGGCACCCGTGCGAGGAGGCAAGCGTGTCATCGTGAAGGAGACGGCCCAGACACATCTGGTCATCGGTTTCCCGTCGATGTCCTACGTAGAGCCTCGAAAATACGCACTGCTGGTACTCCAGCAGTTGTTCGGCGGTGGCATGTCTTCGAGGCTCTTCCAGCGTATCAGGGAGGAGTTGTCGCTGGCCTACAATGTGTATGCTTTTCAGGACGCATACCGGGATTGCGGTGTATTCGGGCTTTACATGGCCACCGATCGCAAGAACGCCGCCAGGGCTCTGGAAGCCAGCCTGCATGAGCTGGGCCGACTCAAGCGCGGCGATCTGCCCGCAACAGAGGTCCACGCAGCGCGGGAGCAACTCAAGGGGCACATGGTACTCGGGCTGGAGAACACCTCGAGCCGGATGAACCGCATCGCGCGTCACGAGATCTATACGGGCGACTATCTGTCGGTACCGGATACGCTCAAGCGCATAGACCGGGTCACGCGTGACGATCTGGCGGACGTGGCCGAAGAGATCATCGACGTGCAGCGGGTCAGCGCGACAGCCATGGGGCCGCTGCCGAAGACGTTCCTGGTTGACCGGGACTGG
>JAUVRN010000324.1 GCA_030597645.1 Candidatus Zixiibacteriota bacterium | reverse complement strand
GCCATGCGACGGGCCGCCTCGGCGCGATCCCGTGCCACCCACACGTCAGAGGGAATCTGCCGGGCGAGCAACACGGCCTCATCTCCTACTTCGCCTGGATCAGCATCTGCGCTCACCTGGTGCAGCGCGACGGTCCTGCCGCCGTAGCCGCGGGACAGCACGGCGATTCGCTTGTCCTCGAGCATGCCTGCCAGGTGTGCGACGAAGGGTGTCTTGCCTGCGCCCCCGGCCAGCAGTGAGCCCACGGAGATGACCGGGACGGTCACAGGCGTGGAAGGAATCAGTCCCCTGCGATAAGCCGACCGGCGAACGGCCTGTACACCGGCATACAGCCACGAGGCCGGGCGCAGCAGCGGCTGCAGCCGCCGCTGCCAGGACAGCCGCGGGTCACGTTGCTGAACGGTTGTCACGGTTCAGCTCTTCACTCACCGACCGGGCGAGCAGATCGGCCGGATGGGGGCGCTCATCAAGCAGCGCGGCCAGGCGGCGGGCCGCGTCTTCGTGCGGGAAATCGTCCAGTGACGGAGCCAGGCGAACGAAGTCCTCGGGATCCTCCAGCCGGTACGCCAGATCCGCCTGCGCCAGGAGCGCCAGATCGGGATCGATGTTCTCGGTGTAGGGTCCCGTGACGACGGGTACTCCAAAGGCTGCCGCTTCGTTGGGATTGTGGCCGCCGTGGGGAGCCAGCGTGCCGCCCAGGAGCACGAGGTCCGCCCCGGCATAGAGCGATCGAAGATCCCCGTGGGTGTCCAGTACGAAGAGGTCCGAACCCGTCGGCCGACCGTTCAGTTCCGATACGCGAACCGCACTGAGGCCGGCACGGTCCGCCGCGTGCACTACACGGTCGACGTTGCGCAAGTGTCGCGGCGCGATCAGGATCCGTACACCGCTGGATGCACGGCGCGCACGATCGAACAGTCGCAGAACGAGTTCGAATTCATCGCTGCGCGCGGAGCCGCAGACCCAGAGCCGCTCGCCGGCCCCGAGCCCGAGTCTTTCCCGCCACTGCCGGCGAACGTCGGGAGCCATGCCGGGACGGGTTCCGAATTGTTTCACCTGTCCCGCAAGAATGGCTCGTGCGGGGTCGACACCCAGCGCCACGAAACGACGAAGGTCGGCGTCGGACACGGCGAATACCGCGCGGACATTCCGCCACAGGGGTTGGATCACCGATCGCATCGTGCTCAGACGACCGAAGGATCCGGGCGACAGGCTGGCGTTGGCGTACCAGACCGGGCCGTCGAACCATCGGAGCGTGTTGGGCCAGATTTCGGTTTCGAAAACCACCAGGCCACAGGGACGCACTCGATCGAGGAAACGACGCACGCACGTGGCACGATCCAAAGGTGCAAACGCGACCCGGTCTCGGCCAAAGATTTCGGCGGCGGCGTGGTGACCTGTGGTGGTCTGCACGGTCACGTAGAGCGGCGCAAGATCGCGCAACCGATCGACGTATGCCGCGGCCACCTGCACTTCGCCCAGGCTCGCCGCATGCAGCCACAGCGGGCGATCTTCACGTGGTGCATGATCGCCGGCACGCTCTCGGTGCCACCGGTTGCCGCCCGGACGGATGAGGCCAAGCCGCCAGAGCCAGCCGAACAGGCGCCCGAACGATGCGTACCCGCCCCAGAAGAGAGGTCTCTTCACAGGCACGCCAGCTCCATGATGGCCGTGGCGGCGCGCCCCGATGCGCCCGGTTCTCCGAGTTTCCCTTTGAGCTCGGTGGCGAGTGCTTCACCGCGCGCGGCGAGCTCCCCCTGCCCCAGCATACGAATCGACTCCGCGGCCACGATATCCGCCTGACACCGGTGCTGAATGAACTCAGGCGCCACCTCGCGACCGGCGATGACGTTGACCAGGCCTATGAGGGGCACGCGGACCAGTAGCTTGCCCACCAGGTACGTGACGGGATCGGTACGGTAGAGGACGATCTGGGGCGTACCGAACAGGGCCGTTTCCAGCGTGGCGGTTCCCGAAGCCACCAGCGCCAGGTCGGCGGCGCCCATGAGCGCGTGCGCGGAGCCTTCGAGCAGCGTCACCCGCTCGCCGGCCGCACGAATATGCGACTCCAGCAGTGATCGTTCGAGTCCGGGCGCTACCGCTACCGCCACCTGTAAGGAGATGTGGGCAGAACGGATCTGCGCCAGGGCTCCCAGCATGGTCGGAAAGATGCGCTCGATTTCCGATCGCCGGCTGCCGGGTAACAGGCCCAGCAGGGTCGCGTCCGGATCGAAACCCTGATGACGGCGGAAGTCTCGGGCGACATCGAAATCGATCTCATCGAGGAGCGGATGCCCCACCCACCGTACCGGAACCCCGGCATCCTTGTACAGGTCGAGTTCGAACTCGAACACGACCAGCATGATGTCGATGGAGCGCTTGATGCGCTCGATTCGGCCCCGTCCCCAGGCCCAGACCTGCGGTCCGATGAAATACGCCGTCTTGATGCCTGCCTTGCGGGCCCGGTCGGCCAGGCGGAGATTGAACCCGGGGTAGTCGACCAGGACCAGCACATCGGTGCGCGTCTCCTTGAGGTGAGCCACCGTCTCGATCATGAGACGCCGAAAAAAAGTCAACCGGGAGGCAATTCCGCCCAGGCCGACGATGGGGAGATCGGTCAGTCTGTGACGTACCCGGGCGCCGGCACGTTCGAGTTGCGGACCGCCGAGCGCATCGATCTCGCACCCGGGCTCCAGATCCCTGAGCGCCCGTACGAGGTGCGCCGCGTGTCGATCGCCGGAGGGATCGCCGACGCTGAGGAATATGCGCACGATCAGCTCAGCTGTGCGTGTGCCAGACGCTCCAGAGCCTGCCGCTGAATCCGCTCGGCTACACGCAGCGCGCGCAATCCGGCGTGACCATCCACCGGGGGCGTACGTCGTTCCCGCACCGCCTGCGCAAAGTCGGCCAGTTCGGCCACCAGCATCTCGACGCCTTCGGGCTCGGCCCGTTCGACGGCCAGCATCTGACCGCGGTTTCCAAACGGCACGCGCGTGCCGGCGGCACCGGCCTCGGCCAGGGCCTCCGCAGACGGATAGAGGCGGTACCGTTCCAGCCGTTTTTCCTGCAGATCGAGGGCCACGTAGAGCGACTCCGCAAACATGCGAAAACGCCTCAACCGGAACGTCGATATACGCGACGCCGTGAGATTGGCCACGGCACCTCCGGGGAATTCCAGGCGCGCGTTGCAGATGTCGAGCTCATCGGATACGACCGCGGCCCCGGCCGCACGCACATCCTCGGGCTCGGTGCCCATGAACCGAAGCAGAAGGTCGATGTCGTGAATCATCAGATCGTAGACTACGGCGACATCGGTACCGCGGGGTGAAAACTCGGCCAGCCGATGTGCCTCCACGAAGCGCGGCACCACGAGTGCATCGCCCAGGGCGAGGACCGCGGGATTGTACCGTTCGATGTGTCCCACCCCGAGCGGTACCGAGCGCGCGGCGGCCAGCGCGACCAGCGCCTCCGCGTCTGCCACGTCGGCACAGATAGGTTTT
>JAUVRN010000279.1 GCA_030597645.1 Candidatus Zixiibacteriota bacterium | reverse complement strand
TGGCGTCGTTTTGCGACTGCACCCACTCGAAGCCGAGTGCGTGCGAGCCAAAACTTCGCTCACCCCGCACGGCCAGCAGTCTCGACTCGGTGGGCAGCGGCAGTGCGATCACCGGGTCGTAGTCACCGAGGTGCTCGCCCGCATAGAAGAAGGTTCCATCCCCCTTCGCCCGATACGAACCGGCCGAAGGTCCCACGTAGGAAAACGAGAGACGAAACTCGCCCAGGCCGGGCCCGGCGAACACGAAATAGCCGCCGGTGTCACGATTGTACGCCCCGTTTCCCGGGCCGACCGAATCGACACCGGAACGCACGGCCAGGGCGGCGGAATCTCCGGCGCGGGCCAGCACCACCCGGTCGGTGTCGGACAGTGCAAAGGTCGTGGGGCGATTGGGATCATCCCACTCGCGGTGCAGGAACCAGTCGATGTTCCAGCCATGCCGGGTGACACCGGCGCCGGCTTCATAGACGTAGCTGCCGTAATCGGACGAAGCGATCTCGTAATCGATCGTGATCCGGTGCTCACGCGTGATGGGGCGACGCGCGGTAAATGTCAGGACCCCGATGGGATAGTCCATCACGTAATCCTGTTCGATCCCCTGCACCATCCTCTGACCGTCCAGCCAGACCATTTCACTGCCCGGCACCACGGCCACGCGGTTGCCCGAGGCGAGCGAGTACGGACCCTGCTTGCCCTCCTGACCGTAGAAACGCCGCGAACGAAACTGCCCGCGCCGTTCACCCATCGCCGCGCGTCCCGAAAGCGAACCCTTGCTGCCCTCGGCGCGCAAACCGGAGAGCCGCCGGGAGAGACTGAAGAGGCTATAGTCGGTGCGCCGGACGAGCGTGTGGCCAAACTCCGATTCGAACCCGGGCGCGAACGCCCGCAGGGAGATCTTCTCAAATTCCGACGGCCTGCGCGTGAGGTTGCCGGTGGCGATGCTGCGGTCGGAGATGGTCCCCTCGATCGTCAGGTCTGGACCCACCATACCGCGCACCGAGAGCCAGAGCGATTGCTCCACCAGCCCGGCACGATTCTGACCGAAGCCGAAGGAGAACTTCTTGGTGCCGGAGACCGTCAGTCGATCAGCCGCCGCGGAAGGATCGCGGACCGGGCCGACCCTGGAGGGCACATCCGGCGTGGCGGAGGACGGTGGTGCACCGGCCGGAAGCGGTGCAAAGCGCCGTACCGTTTCGTCGAGACTTGCGAACACGACATACTCGACGTGCATGGTATCCGCATGCGCCTCTGACAGGTGGAGATAGCTGTAGTCCGGTGCAAACCTGTAGTCGAGCCCGGCCTGCAGTGTGTCGTGGCCGCACCAGATTCGTTCGCTGCCGGCCATAATCGGCCCCTGCAGCAATGCCACCGAGTCGGTGCCGGGCGGCACGGTCAGGTGTATCGTTCGGGCAGCCGCCATACCGGGCAGCGCCACGGCCAGAAGGAGTGCGCCTCCTAATTGAAAGCGGCGGATGAGAACTGCCACAGAAAGAAGGAAGCGTCGAGGAGTACCGGAGCGCCGTTACGCGTGGTGGAGACGTCGAGCGGCCTGGGCGGACCGGCGGCGGGATCGAGTGCGACCCGGGCCAGGTAGCCGTCCTCCAGACGCAACAATACACCCTGGTCGGTGGTGACCCACACCGTTTCGCCGCTCACTTCCAGATACACGAGCCGCTCGGGATATACGTACTGGTCGCGAAAGTTGCCCGAGCGATCGAAGTGCAGTAGTCGGCGACCATCGGTCACGTACAGGGCACCGTCCGGTCCCGCGGCGATATCGACCGGGGTCTCGAGACGACCGTTGCCCGATCCGAATCCACCGTACGTGGCCAGCACGTCGCCGGCAGCCGAAATGCGTACGGCCTGCGGTTCCCGCCGGTCGAGCAGGAACACGTCGCCATTGGTGGCGCACGCCACGGCGTCGAACCAGATCGGTACCGAGAACTGGCCCGGCTCGGCAACCAGAGATACCTCCTCTACGTAGTTGAGTTCGCGGTTGAGCCTCACCAGCCGGCGATTCTGTCGATCGAGAATCCACACGGTGAGACCGTCGGTATCCAGATCCGAGGGCGAATTGAATTCCTGTGTGCCTTGACCGGATCCGCCCGTCACGTTCCTCAAACGACCGTCCGCGCCGTAGTACAGTATCCGGTGGCGGTCGGAGTCGAGGATGAATATGTCGCCGGTTTCCGCCACGGCCAGGCGCAGCGCCGCACCCACCCGCTGGGGCGGCATCTCCAGCGTCAGCGGATCGAGGGCGTCCAGCAGTATCACGGCCGGAGGCGGCAGGACCTCGGAGGCCGACAGGTCCTCGGGGGCCGGCAGGACCTCGGGGGCCGCCTCTTCGGAGACCGGCGGCTTGCCGCCACAGCCGGTCACCAACACGAGGGCAACGAAACTAAAATACCAGCCGCGCATTGATCATGACGCCGGGGTTGGACCACGACAGCTTCGGGCTGACACTGAGTTTGAGTCCCTTGCGTTCACGTTTGCGGGCATTATCCCGGGTCACGAGTCGAAACGCATCCACGGCCGATACGACGCGGTTGATCAGCGCCGCGTAAAACGTGAATGTGCGGTTGCGTGATGCGGCCTCGGACTCGTTGCGGGTGTCTTTGTATTCCTCCCGGCTCTCGGGGCTGTCCCACTGCCAGTAATTCTCGCGCGTTTCGGGGAGAAAGGGCCGCGACGGATCGATAATGCGTCCGGCCCGGTTGTACTCGTCGCGGTTTTGGTAGGATTCGAGATACTCGAAGAACTCCTCGTCTTTGCCTTCGGGGTCGAGCTGCGCGTGCTGCACGGCAAGGCGGATCGCGTCGTCGCTCTTCCAGGCCGACTGCCGGTCGAACACGAGAGCCATCCCCCAGATCACGACTTCGGCGCCGAGAAAGACCTTGCCGCGGCCCGGTGCACCGGCGTAGAACTGCCCGGTCCCGGGCAAGAGCAGCGAAAGACCCGATGCTGCCCAGGGCGACTTGAGATTCACCTGCTGCTGGGCGTCCGGCGTATAGGTGTGCAGGGCCGGGGCATTCGTCTGCCAGGCCAGCCGGCTTTCGGCGGCCGCCTCGGCAATAGTCTGCGCACTGCAGCGTGGCGCCCACCCGGCCGCCAGCAGCAGGACCGCTAGAAACGATAGGCCAGGCTTACCCACGGTGTTGGCGTGTCCTCGATGTTCAGCACTTTGACGCGGAAGCTCAGCTTTCTGCCCTGCTCCGCCTTGCGATTGTAGCGTCCGGCCGAAAGGCCCGCATCGACCGCCGAAATCAGATGGTTGGCGATCAGGACGATGGCGGCCGTCCGAGACTTGTCATAGGACGAGTTGGCATCGGCGCGCATATCCAGATAGATTTGACGGTTGGCCGATTCCCAGTTGAATTCGGGATCCACTCTCGTGCCGCCGTTGGGTAGGCGGTCATCCCAGCCCCAGATGAACTGGTTGTATTTGCCGACGTTCTCGTAGTACTCGTTGTTCTTGTCGGGGATGGTGTCCCCCTGCTCGTTGATCTTCCACGGCAGATGGTGCGGAAAGTACAGGTAATCCTCCCAGCGGGGAATGGTCGAAACATTGCCATTGCCGTTGGCCTCGAGACCGGCCCAGTAGTCGTTGTAATCCCAGTGCGCGTCGGCGAACGTCTGATACGCACTGGTCCGGTCGTCGCCCTCGTTCCGGAAGTGAATGTACCCGACCCAGCCCAGGATCTCGACGCCAAAGAACACCGCCGCCTTGACCTCGCTGCCGGTGTAGAGCTGCCCCAGACCGGGAATGATGAAACTCGAAGCGAAGGCGCGCACCGTGGACTTTTTTGGAAAACTGTGTACGCCGTCTTCCCCGTGCATCGGCAGCGGCGCCTCGGTTTGAGCCATGATGGGTGGCCCGGTCACGTCGACCCGGTAGGTCTCCAGCGCGCGCCGGCTGGCTTCACCAATCGTC
>JAUVRN010000361.1 GCA_030597645.1 Candidatus Zixiibacteriota bacterium | reverse complement strand
GCCTGGCGCTCAGTGCTCGCAGCATTCATTGGACTATTCGATCTATCCGTCGTTCGTGACCCACCCCGGTGATCGGTAAAAAGGGTCTTCCTGAGCGCACCGGCGCCGGCACGGTGTGGGTAGTCGCCTCCCCACCTACGCGACGCCAGCCCGGAAAGTTGCCCCTTTCCTGCAGACGGGCAAAGGCGAAAAAGCCCTTTTGCAGGCCACCCTGCCACCGCTACATACGTTTGGGGCTAACTCTACTACCGAGGAGTATCGACGGATGGCTACACGAATAGAAAAAGATTCCCTGGGTGAATTCGAGATACCGGGCGACGCCTACTGGGGTGTGCAGACCGAAAGGGCCCGCAAAAACTTTCCCATCTCGGGCGACCGCCCGCTTCCCGGCTTCGTCTGGGCCATGGTGCAGATCAAGAAAGCCTGCGCCCGAACCAATCACAAATTGGGCAAGCTCGACGGCAAACGGACGGCCGCCATCGTCAAGGCCGCCGACGAAGTGCTGGGCGGCAAGCTGCTCGACCAGTGGGTGGTCGATCCCTGGCAGGCCGGGGCCGGCACCTCGCACAACATGAACACCAACGAGGTGCTCGCCAACCGGGCCAACGAGATCCTGGGCGGCAAGATCGGCGAATACAAACCGGTAGGATCCAACGACACGGTGAACATGTCGCAGTCCACCAACGACACGATCCCCACCGCGATCCGCCTGCTGGGGATCCGGGGTGTGCGCAGGCTGGTGGACGCGCTGGAAGGTCTCGAGGCGGCACTCGATGCAAAGGCCCGGGAGTTTGACGACGTCATCAAGTCGGGCCGCACGCACCTGCAGGACGCGGTGCCCGTGCGCCTCGGGCAGGAATTCGGCGGCTACGCGCATTGCATCGGACGCCACATCAAGTGGCTGCAGGCCGCAGAAAAGGCGGCCTACCCGCTGGGCCTGGGTGGTTCCGCCGCCGGCACCGGTCTCAACACACACGAGGACTACCGCGACACCGTGGCCGCGTTTCTGGCCGAACAGACCGGGTACCCGCTGGTGGCCTCGCACAACTTCTTCGAAGCGATGCAGTCGATGGCCCCGGCGGTGACCATGTCCAACGCCGTGCGCAACGTGGCACTCGACCTGATCCGCATCGCCAACGACCTGCGAATGCTCTCGTCCGGCCCGCGTGTAGGACTGGCCGAGATCCAGCTCCCCACGGTGCAGCCCGGTTCATCCATCATGCCGGGCAAAGTCAACCCGGTGATGGCGGAAAACATGAACATGGTCTGCTACTCCGTGCTCGGTTTCGACACCACGGTGGCGTACTGCAGCCAGGCCGGTCAGCTCGAACTCAACGTGATGATGCCGATCACCGCCTATTCGCTCGAGAAGGAGATGACGATCCTCTCCAACGCCGTCGTCGTCTTTGCAGAGAACTGCATCCGGGGCATCGTGGCCGACGCCGAGCGCTGCCGCAAGTACGCCGACGATTCGCTGGCCGTGGTGACCATTCTCAACGAGCACATCGGCTACAACAAGGCTGCCGAAGTGGCCAAGCTGGCGCTCAAGAAGAACATCTCCGTTCGCGAAGCGGCCGTCGAGGCCGGGGCGGTGACCCCCGATCAGCTCGATGTCATTTTTGACGTGGGGGCCATGACCGAGCCCCGGGCGCCCAAGCCTGCGGAGGCCAGTACATAGAGGGGTTGTCGAAACCCGCCGGGGACCTCCGGCTCAGCTTGACGACCCCGTGGGGCACATGTAGATTGCGGCCCGAGGATGAGGTGACATGGGCAAGAACGTCTGTGAACTGATGACCGCGATCTATCTGTACGGAGCTACGTAAATCCGTAGACACACCGGCGTCCTGAATCTGGATGCCGGCTTCGTCCCCGCATCCTGGTGTCCTGAATCCGTCCAAAGAGAAACGCGAATCTGGAGATACGAACATGACCACGGCAACCATCACCGGCTTTGCGCCCGAGATCAAAACCGATCTGCCGGGCCCCAAGAGCAAAGCCATCATCGAACAGGACGAAAAATACGTCTCCCACTCCTACACGCGCGCTTACCCCACCGTCGTGGATCGCGGCCAGGGCTGCTACCTCTGGGATGTGGACGGCAACTGCTTCCTCGACTTTCACAGCGGCATCGCAGTGTGCGCTACGGGCAATGCGCACCCCCGGGTCGTCGATGCGGTCAAGCGGCAGGCGGAGAAGTCACTGCACATAGCCACGGCCGATTTCTATCACGAGCTGATTGCCCCGCTGGCCGAGAAGCTCTCGCAGCTCGCTCCGGGCGACGGCGACAAACGCGTCTTCTTCACCAACTCAGGCACGGAATCGAATGAAGCGGCGCTCAAACTGGCGCGCTACAAGACGCGCCGCCCGCGGTTTCTGGCGTTCATCAACGCGTTTCACGGCCGCTCCATGGGCGCCGTGTCGCTGACGTGCTCCAAGGCGATTCAGCGCAAGGGCTTCTCCCCCATGCTGGAGGTCACGCACGTTCCCTACGCCAACTGTTATCGCTGTCCCTATCACCTCGAGTATCCGTCGTGCGAAATGCACTGCGTCAAGGTGATCGAAGACACGTGGCTGGACCGCGTGGCGCCGGCCGAAGACGTAGCCGCGATCTTCGTCGAACCGGCTCAGGGTGAGGGCGGATGCGTGGTGCCGCCGAAGGAATTTCACCCGATGCTCAAGGAGATCGCACAAAAGTACGGCATCCTGTACGTGTGCGACGAAGTCCAATGGGGTATGGGCAAGACCGGCAAGATGTGGGCCATAGAACACTGGGATGTCGTACCCGATATCATCACCACGGCCAAGGCGATCGCCTCCGGCCTGCCGCTGGGTGCGTGCATCGCCTCTGCCGACGTGATGGACTGGCCTCCAGGTGCGCATTCGACGACGTTCGGCGGCAACCCGGTGGCCTGCGCCGCGGCCATCGAGACCATCCGCCTGCTCGAAGAGGGGCTCATGGAGAACGCCCGCGTCATGGGCGAGTACTTCATGGGTCGCCTCAAGGAGATGAAGAACAAACACCGCTCCATCGGCGACGTGCGCGGATTGGGCTTGCTGCTCGCCGTGGAATTCGTGCTGGACCGCGACACCAAGGAGCCGGCCCGCAAGATGGCCGACGAGATCATGGGGGAGTGCTTCAAACGTGGCCTCATGATGCTGACCTGCGGCCAGAGCGCCATCCGCCTCTGCCCGCCGCTGGTGGTCGACAAGACCATCGCCGACCAGGGCCTCGACATCCTGGACGAAGTGATTGGCCTCCTGGAG
>JAUVRN010000047.1 GCA_030597645.1 Candidatus Zixiibacteriota bacterium | reverse complement strand
GTGGACACCGTGACCCACCAGACCACGCGTAATCGCTTCGAACAGCTCGTCTGAGGAGACGCGCATATCGCGCCCCACGGCGATCGTCTCCACATGCTGGGTAACGGCCATGGCCGTACCGAGCTCAAACGCTGTCTGTGTGTCGAGCTCGTCCGGCACGATGCCGCGGATATCGTAGGCCTTGAAGATCTTGTCTGTAATCATCAGCCCTCCATAGGAAGGGCCGAATATAGAGGCCCTCACGGATCCGGGCAAACGGGCCTTGTCCCGGACACGGTACGACGATTAGTTGGCCGCGTGGCGGAAGTCGCACTCACGGGCGTATCCAAGTCTTTCGGTGAGACGCCGGTTCTCAACGATCTTTCCCTTCACGTCCCCGACGGTGAGTTGTGCGTGGTGCTCGGGCCCTCCGGCTGCGGCAAATCGACCCTGCTGCGGCTGGTGGCGGGCCTCGAAGAGACCGACGCGGGACACATACATATCGGGGGCAAAGACATTACCCGCACACCCCCCAGCCGTCGCGGTGTGGGGATGGTGTTCCAGAACTACGCGCTCTACCCGCACATGACCGTGGCGGAAAACATCGGCTTCCCCATGCGTCTGCGGAAGGAGCGGACCGAGGCCATCGACACCCGCGTTCGGGACGTGGCGGCCATGCTCGATCTGTCGGAGCTGCTGCAGCGGCGACCGCGTGAGCTTTCCGGCGGGCAGAGACAGCGCGTGGCACTGGGCAGGGCCATCGCCCAGAAACCGGCGGTGTACCTCCTGGACGAACCGCTCTCCAATGTCGATGCGCTCCTGCGCGTGCGCATGCGGACCGAACTGGCCCGCCTCTGGCGATCTCTGAACGCCACCATGATCTACGTGACGCACGACCAGTCCGAGGCGCTCGCTCTCGGATCCAAAATCTGTGTGCTCAACGAAGGTCGTATTCAGCAGGCCGGCAGTGCCCGCGACATTTACGATGCGCCGCTCAACCGGTTCGTGGCGGGATTCGTGGGCACCCCACCCATCAACTTCGTCGAAGGTACGCTGCAGTTTGATCGCAACCTCTTCTTTGAACCGTGGAAACTCCCGCTGCCGCTGGAGGCCTCAGCCCAACTGGCGGCGTGGAAGGGCCACCGCGTCGTGCTGGGCGTCCGGCCAGAGGCGCTGGAGGCGGTGGGCGACCCGGGTACGTCGTTCGCAATCAAGGCCGAAGTGGAATCGAGCGAGTACCTTGGTTCGGTGACCTGGATTTCCTGCCGCGCATCGGGACAGACGCTCATCGCCCGCGCGGGATCGGATGCGCCACGAAAGACGGGGGCATGGTGCCACATCCGGGTCGACCGGACTCGCCTGCGCTGGTTTCACCCGGACACGGGTGTGCGAGTTTAGTGTCCTGAGTCAGAACACGAGAAGCCTCGTAGAACCTGTCTCAGAATTGACATCTGCTGCGATCGGCTGCAGGGGGGCGCAGCCTTCCAGGCTAATCCCGGAACAGGTTTTCGGCACGCCGGCGGGCAGGTGAAGGACCCCGCTGCTGAACCGGCTGCGAGCGCTGCTGTGCACGCATGCGCACCGTGTAATCCTGGCAGGCGCGACAGCGCGTGATCTTCCCCACCTGGTCCGCCGCCACCAGGCGACGGGACTTGTGGTTGGGCGCATAGAGCGGCCGACCGACGATCTCGAAATCGCGGCCGGGCTGCTCCGGATCGAGCCAGCGCACGCCCTGCAGAATTTCCCCCGACTCGACGTCGTACAGCGTGGCGCCCGGACATTCGATGACGGTCTTTTCGGGCTCGAGTAGCTCCGACGGCGCAGCCATCTGGTTGCAGGCGAGACAAATCTCGATGCCGCCCTGGACCGTCAGGGTCCGTCCGCAGTGTGAGCAGAGCTTCGACATAGTTGACTTGCAGAGCCACGGGTGACAGGACGAACTGATTCTCAGGGACAGTGCTTTAGTGCAGCCGTGGCGTGTCTGTTGGGTTTGTCGGCGAGGCGCAGGGTGAATCGTAGGAGGACGGCATAGAGTTGTGATGATTGTTCAAAAAAAGGCCGCTCCATGCGGAGCGGCCCCGGGGTGGGTGAGGACCCTGTCCCCCTCAGGATTTGAACAACATGAATACCGTGCCCGCGCCCATGGCCAGCGGCATGACAGAGAGAAAAGGGAGTGATGTGGTCACCGCCAGCAGGCCGGACACGACTACAGAAGGCACCAGTACATATCGCAGGACATCGAATGAAAACTTGAACACACGCAACAGCAGAATGAACAGCAGGCCCAGCAGGACCCAGTCTACGGCCAGTTGAAATGTGCGGCCGAACTGTGTGGCCAGGAAATCGTTGAACGTGACGATCAGATCGTTCCCGGCCCAGAAGAACCGTTCGATCTTGTCCAGCCAGGCGGCGTAATCGTTCACTGACCTTCCGCGTCCGCCTGGGGTTCTATAGGTTCGATGGTCAGCGACGACTCGCCGACCCGCTCCAGGCCGATCATGCGATCGGTGAGAAAGTTCTGCGTGGTGATCCACTTCCGCGACAGAGTCAGGATTTCATCCTGGCTCAGATCGCCGGTCCAGCCAAATTCGAGTTCGTCGATGTGTCGGTCTCCCACCAGCAGGTCTTCCATCGTCAGCACGAACTTCACGAGCATCCCGATTGGTCGCTTTCTCCACCCTCTCCTGCGACGCCTGGATGCAATGGCGATGCCGCGGCCCCTAACGGCGCTCACGCGAATCACAACTGGCTGCATGACAACGTGATAGGAGGCATGAAACCGATCGAATCGGCGCCCTTATGTCAGACGGGTCGCTGATCGCCCGCTCAAAGCATGGGCTTCGTCCAACATTTCGTTGGACAACCGCCTGCGCGCAAACAACATAAGGTGAACGTGGTAACCCTCTGAAAGTGGACAGCCGGCATGCAACGCGTCATTCACAACGCCTACAAGCGCACCGACATCTTCCACTGTACGTACACCCCACACCATCGTTTCGAGGACGACGTGTCGGTGTACCACGTTATGAAAAACCGGAAGTGCTTTCCGTCAGGCTGCGTACAGTTCAAGTGGCGCTGCCAAAAGTTCGACAAGGGTCAGAAGTGTCCGCGAGGCTACAGCTGGATCGGCCGCAAGTGTACCGGCTGCAAATACTACTACGAAGAGAAACAGGGATACTCATCGGAGGTCCAGGTAGCCTCAGAAGAGTACGAGTCATTCCTGGAAGAGCTGAAAGAGTGGGAGGAGTGGCTCGCGGAGGTACGCCATCGGGAAGTCGAGTTCCGTGGCACTATTCACACCGTCAAGCCGCACATGAAGGCCTTTGATGGACGTGACGGGGGCCATCACCTCAAGTTCGTCGGCTGGCTGCTCACCTTTCGATCGGCCATCGTCGGCTATGACCGCTTCGAGGATCCCATCTACATTCACACCTCCAGGTCTCAGATGAAGCGCTTCCACTTCAGGACGGGCATGGATGTGGATGGTCTCGGCACGTTCGGGCTGGATCGCGGCAGACCGCTGCTGCGGCACTTTCACCGGGTGGAGGTTCTCAACGGCGACGAGATCGAAGCCACAGAGGTGACGGAAACCGAAGGCCACGTGGCCGCGGCCAGCAGCGAGACGTTCAGCCCCGCGCCAGAGAAATGCATGCTCTGCGAGCGCGGCATCCTGGTCGACGTGGAGGGGGAAAAGTCACGCCAAAGCAACCCCAACCGCCTGCTTCTGTGCCTGGAGGGTATGCCCGCCCCCGATATCTGCCTCTTTCACCTGCGTGACGCCCTGGCCGGTGCGCGCCGGCCGCGGGTGACCGGGCAGACGGAGGAAACAGGATCTACCGACGCGCCCTCGTAGTCGCCTTCGTGTAGCTGCGCGGGTTCCACTGAAATCGCTTCAGATCCGTGCGGCCGTGGCGGTCGAACTCCACGCCCTCTGCTTCGAGCAGAACCTGCTGAAAGTCATCGCTGCCGGGGCGCGCGCGCTGGCTCACCTCACCCTTTGCATTGATCACTCGCTGCCACGGGAGGGTCTTACTCTCGGGCGCAGCACCCAGTGCGTAGCCCACTTGCCGGGCGTGCCGCGGGATCCCGGCTATGGCCGCGACCTGTCCATACGTGGCCACACGCCCCTTTGGAATCCTGCGGACCACGGCCCAGATACGTTCGTAGTGTTGACCGGCCATCAGGTCAGTACCCTGTCGGAGACGATCAGCTCATCGTCACGGCGCTCGACCCAGCCCAGGTGCTGCCAGTGCGCTATGAGCCAATCCTGCAATTCGGCACGATAGCGCAGCCCCGAAACGCGCGAACGCTTCATGATCGCCCGATGCTTCAGCAGATCCGACAGCGGACACCACCGCGCCTCGCGAATCTCGTCGGTGTCCTCCGGGTCCACTGTCCCGGAGAGGTAGCGTGCACTAAAGACGTGAGAGGTCCAGGGGATCACGTCGTCATTCGGCCCAATGAAATCGACGTCGATACGCAGGTGGTAGCGTACCAGCTCCATCTCCACACCGGTCTCCTCGCGGCCCTCGCGCGCTGCACCGTCCTCCAGCGATTCGCCTGGATGCAATCCTCCGGAGGGGAGACGGTACAGGCCCGTGGTGTACCACGGTTTGGCGATCACCAGTATGCCGGGTTCACCGAAGATGGCCATCGTGATGTCGTGTTTGCGCCCGTGTTTCTGTGAACCCCGGACGATCTCCATTTCCCGCGCGGAGGCATGGAGAATCGTATCGTATGTGGCGGGCCGGCCGTACCGCCTCTCCGCCATCGCGATCATCTCCGGTGTCACGAATGCCACACGTAGCCTCGATCTTTCAGAACGTCGCGAGTGGGCATGCACGAGACCGGTCCGAATGCCGTCATGCACAGGCCGAGCCAGGCGAGCATGGCTAGAGTTTCTCCGTCACAAAGACACCGATCAGGACCAGCACGCCTCCGGCTATGAAAGTGAGCGTAATCGGTTCACCGAGCAAGAGCCAGCCGAGGACGGTCGCGATCACCGGCTGGAAGTTGTTGAACACGGCCACCTGTGCGGCATCGATGAAGTTGAGCGCCCAGTACCAGAGCGTGTAGGCGATCACCGATGTCCCGATGGCGCAGTAGAGCAGGCCCAGCCAGGCATCGGTGCCGACGGACGCCGGGTGAAAGTTCCAGATCGATACGAGACCGATCGGTAAGAACAGTATGGTGCCGTAGGTCATGGCCCGTGCCGTGACCACCATGGCACCGTACTTCTGAATGTACGGTTTTCCGAGGACGGTGTAGTAGGACCAGGCCAGCACGGCCAGCAGGATCAACAGATCTCCCGTGAACTGCCCGGCCGATAATTCGATACCGTATTCGAGCAACACGATGAGCACACCTGCAAAAGCCAGAAGAATACCCGCTGCGCGGCCGAGGGTTATCCTCTCGTGCAACCGCCACGCCGCCAGAAGCATCACAAACAGGGGCGTGAGCGCATACAGTAGCGCGGAATGACCTACGGTGGTCCATTGCAAACCCACCAGAAAGAGCCCCTGGTTGAGCGGGATGGCCAGCGCGCCCAGAAGCCAGAACGCGCGATGGTCCGCACGATCGATCGTGCGACCGCGACGGGCACGTTCGCCCAGAGGCCAGAGGATCGCCGCCGCGAGGACAAATCGCAACAGGGCCATGTCGAACGGCCGTATATCCCGCAGCGCGATCTTGGCGGCCGGGAACGTGCCGGTGGCCAGGAACTGCTGAAGGACGACTACGGGATAAAGATAGCGGGGACGATCTCGCCTCATTGTTTCAGAAGGAGGCTATCGGGCGAGTAATGGCAGAACCTCAGCCTGCAGTGGCTGCGTGGTCACGCGGGGACCTTCGGGCGTAATGAAGACGTTGACTTCGGAACGAATGCCGAAGTCGTCGAGGTAGATGCCGGGCTCGACGGAAAAGAGGAGGCCGGGCACGAGGGGACGCACGTCTTCGGTCTCGAGGTCGTCCAGATTGGCGCCGGGGCCGTGCAATGCGTAGGTGATGGAGTGTCCGGTGCGGTGAATGAACCGTTCGCCGTATCCGGCCTCGGTGATCACGCCCCGGGCTGCGCGATCTGCGTCGGCGCCGGTGATGGTGCGGCCGGCTGCGTATGCGTCGGAGATCACTGCGATGGCGGCATCACGTGCGCGGCGCACAATGTCGAACACGCGTGCGAACTTGTCCGGCACGGTCTCACCCACAAAGCCGGTCCAGGTAATGTCGGCAAATACTCCGCCCGGCTCACGGGCCCAGAGGTCGATCAACAGCAGGTCACCTTCTTTAATGGCCGAGTGCCGCTGTTCGGTTGGTTCGTAGTGGGGCTGTCCCGCGTGGGCATTGACCGCGACAATGGGATCGTGATCGCTGACCAGGCGGTGCGACCGGAATCGTTCCAGGATGAACTGCTGAATCTGGAACTCGTCAACCTGCTCTCCTGCCCGAATCTTTTCTGCGACCCGGGCGAAGACTTTGTCCTTGGTCGTCATCAGCCGGTCGACGGCCCGCAGGTGGGAGCCGTACTGGTCCTCCGACAGTACCGCGAGGAAGTCCTGAACGAGATTGGCGGACGGAACTACCCTGCTGCCGAGAGATTCCACCAGTTCTATGGTTCCTCGGTCCACCATCGAGAGCGTCGGCAATGCCGCGTTGGGTGAATACTCCATGGCCACGGTGTCGAAACCCGACAGCAGACTGGAGAGCTCCTCGCGCAGCACGTTGCGGTTGCCGTACGCGATCTTCCTTCCCGGCAGGTGCGAGACCGCATCGGGCTCGATGACATGATGCAGCCCCACCGGTTCGCCCCGGGCCGGAATCTGGTAGAACCAGCGTCGCGTGAGGATGTTGCCGGGGTGAATCCGGAGCACCTCCTGCGCGATGGGATTGATGCCGCGAAAGTCGTACAGGAGCCAGGCGCCAATCCCCTCCCGGGTGAGCGACGCCTGGATGCGCGCTACATCGATCATGGGCTCTCTGTTGGCGGGTCGGCGACCGTGATCGTACCTTCGGCGAGCATTCTGTCACCGCGATCTGTCACTTCCACCCGCCAGGCACCGGCCAGGCCTTCGCCCAGCGTCTTGTACGAGTACGTCCGCCAGCGGGCGCCACGAACGCCCAGGGCGACCTTCTGTACCAGAGATTCACCTTTGTACCACGTGTGATATATCGTGTCGCCGGCGCCCGCGCCGGTGACCACGGTCCAGCAGTACACCCGGCCCTGGTCGATGGTGAATGCGGTATCCACACCGACGACGGCGCGGCTTTCGATGCCCGTTCCAAAGGCCATGTCGGTGACGCTCAGGGAGTCGGCGGACGCAGCGGCCGGGTACAGAGTCACTGCAGCCAGCAGGAATAAGGCGCGCTTCATTCTGGATCTCCTTTCCACTTCCCTCGTGATATCGGATCGAGGCTGATGCGAATGTCAGTACTCCCGCGCATTATGCCGACCTGGGGCCGGCGCGGCAACCGGCATTCGGATGGCCTGAACAGGGCCCGCGACGTCTGAAACCGTTGCTGCAGGAGGGCGACTGAGGTACCATCCCACCCATGGCTACGGGACCCCTGGCGGGGGCTGATCCGCAGGAGATCGACGAGTACTGGATGCAGGCAGCCCTCAAGCAGGCTGAGCTGGCCTACGACACCGGTGAGGTGCCGGTGGGGGCAGTGGTGGTCCACGAGGACCGGATCATTGGCCGGGGGCACAATCAAACCGAGGTCTTGCAGGACCCCACAGCACATGCCGAAATACTGGCCATAGGAGCGGCCGCAGGGACCCTGGGCTCGTGGCGCCTGATCGACTGCACGCTGTACGTGACCATCGAACCCTGCTGCATGTGCGCCGGGGCCATCGTCTGGTCCAGGCTCAGCCGCCTGGTGTACGGCGCGCCCGACCCCAAGGCCGGAGCCTGTGGCTCGCTCTACGACATCGTGAGCGATACGCGTCTCAATCACCAGGTGCCGACAACACACGGCGTACGGACGGAGGAAGCGGCTGGATATATGAAGGCGTTCTTCCTGGAGCGCCGACGCCAAGCAGAGGAGTTGTGATGCTGGCCCCGCAGACATCGGAACCGGCTACGTGGACGGTCGTCCCCAATCAGACCCAGCTCGGCGAGGCGCACATGAAGGTCATATACATGGGTCTGATCTTGAATATGCTTTTGCCCATCGTGGTGATCCTGGCGGGCCTGGGCGTGCGTCACTTTGTCCAGGCCGGGGAGGCGGGGCCGGTGACCGATCAGACCCGGATCATGTTCTACGCGCTGTTGTTCGTGGCCGTCTCGGAAATCGGAGTCACGATCTTCCTCAAGAAACTGTTTCTGAAGCCGCTGCCGACCACCGGGGAGCCGTCGGAGAGCATTCCGACCATCGCCTTCATCCAGTCGCGATACCTGATCCTGTACAATTTGGCCTTTGCACCCGCCATCTACGGATTCGTCTGGTATTTCCTGGGCGGGGAGTTAAAAGAATTCGTCTTGTTTGCGGTGATCAGTCTCATCATTTTCCGGCTCATTCGGCCGTCGGCAGACTTTTTCTACAGCCTGTTCGGCGCCCGGCCGGCGGTCGAGTAGTCCGACCGCAACGCATACCGATTGACGGAGGGGTGCCAGAGTGGTTGATCGGGGCGGTCTCGAAAACCGTTGACCTTTCGCGAGGTCCCAGGGTTCGAATCCCTGCCCCTCCGCTTGATACATAGATAGTGTCTTTGGCGCACCAGATCATGGCCGCACATGCCAGTCGATTGGACTCGTGGAGAGGCTCTCTCAGGGCCATAGGTGACGTTAAGAGCCACCCGTACCTGATCATCCTCGTGGTCGCCCTGTCGTTGCGACTGATCTTTCTTGCGCTCATGCTGGGTCACCATGACTCGGCAGACAGCATCGTTCAAATCGCACCGGATTCGACATTCTACTGGGCAGCGGCCAACGACATTGCCGGGAGCTGTGATTGGAACAGCAGGGGGGTCCAGATCTTTGGCCCCGGTTATCCAGGCATCCTCGCGCTTGGAATTCTGCTAACTGGCGGACTCCCGGTTCTCATACTTTTGATCCAGGTCCTGCTCAGCACATTAGCGGCAGTGCTCATGGCTGAGCTCGCATACCAACTCACACATGATCGAACGATGGCCATCGTTGCAGGGCTATTGGCGGCCACGTCGATAACATCTATTAGTCTCGCCAGTATCCTGCTCTCTGACAGCGTGTTCACTTTGATGCTGATTATTGCCTTTCTGTTTTTGGTCACCGGTGTGCGACGTGATCGGCTCCTACCGGCCCTCATATCGGGGGTACTACTTGGATGCGCTGCCCTAACCCGCTCCGCAGGTGTCTATCTATTCCTGCTGATCCCCGCCCCATGGTGTTTGCACCGGCGGAGGACGGCACTGTGGCCAGGCGCGTGGTCCTACAGCGACGGCTCAGGGTTATTGCGATGGCCACCTCCATGATGCT
>JAUVRN010000097.1 GCA_030597645.1 Candidatus Zixiibacteriota bacterium | reverse complement strand
TGCGCGGCTGCCAAGGCCGGCGCTCCACGGCTCAAGCGATTCCTGTATATCTCGTCCATGGCCGCATCCGGCCCCGGTCCAGTCGGCAAGCTCATCGACGAAGAGATGCCGGTGAGGCCGATCACACCCTACGGGGCCAGCAAGCGGCTGGGTGAAAAGTGGGTTCAGCAATTCGATTTTCTCTGGACCATCGTGCGCCCTCCGGCCGTGTACGGGCCCGGCGACCGCGCGGTCCTTCAACTGTTCCAGGTGGGCGCCCACCACATTCGCGCTTCACTCGGACCGGACGGCATCGCGTCGGTCGTCTACGTCGACAATCTCGTGGATGGCATTATTCTCGCCGCGGAGCGGCCGGAAGGAGTCAGCCAGACCTTCTTCATCGCCGATGAACGGTCGCTCAGCCGCAAGGAGCTGACCCGCATGATCCAGCGGGCGCTGGACACCGGGTCGATACCCATTCACTTCCCCGCCTGGTTCGTGCGCCTGGCCGCGCAGATCTCCGAGTCGATTGCGCGGGGATTCGGCCGCACGGCCCTGTTCGACTCGCACAAAGCGGAGGAGCTACTGGCGCGCAACTGGGCCTGCAGCATCGACAAGGCCCGCATGCTGCTGGGCTACGATCCGAAAGTGCCTACCGAGGAGGGCATGCAGCGAACGGCCCGCTGGTACCGGGAGGCCGGATGGATTTGACACGGAGGCCCGCGTGATCGTTCACATGCCACGTATTCTTCTGACCATGGCGGCCATGCTCGTTTCGGCACTGATCATCGACGTGCTGCGCCCTCTGATCATCCGGGAACCGGGTGAGCAGACCCTGCGAAGGACCGACCGGCTGCTCGTGAACCTGCTCTTCTTCGCTCTCATACCGGGCATGCTCTATGCCTGGTTTTATCCGCTCGTTCCCTTTTCGGGGTTCCGGGCCGGCCTGTTTCTCGGCTGGTGTTTTTTCCTGCTGGCTGTGGCACCGACCTTTGCGGTGTATCGTCTCGATGTGCCCGAACGCACCCGGGCTCTGCTAGGACATCTGTTCTGGCTGCTGCTGAAGTACCTGGTGGTGTATTCCGTACTGACGCAACTGTACCAGCCATGACGGAGCGGACACCGTTTACCGCCGCGGAGCACGAGGCCATCCGCTCCGAATTCCTCGTCGCCGATACACGGCACTATCTCAACTACGCGGCCGTGGGTCCCATGCCGGCCCGCGCCCGGGCCGTCATCGACAGCATCAACGACACGCTGCAACGGCTCGACCGCTCTTTCGATCCGGAGACCGACCTCGCCGCAGCCCGCAGCCGCACGGCCGTGGCCCGACTGGTAGGAGGCACATCGGAGGAGATCGGCCTGCTCGCCAACACCTCCATGGGCCTGAACTGGGCGTTTGCCCTGTTCGGATTGAAACCGGGCGAAGCGGCGTTAATCAGTGATCACGAGTTTCCGGCACTCCGGTACGCCAGCCTTCACCTGCAGCACTTTGGCGTCGAGGTCGTAACCGTTCCGGTGGACCCGCATGGCGGCCTGCACCCGGAGCAGCTCGAGCAGGTGCTGGGCGCACACCCCAACGTCCGAGTGGTCGCCACGTCGTGGATCTACTTTCACAACGGCTTTCGCCACGATCTGACCTCCCTGGCACAGGTGACGCACGAGCACGATGCCTGGTTTCTGGTGGACGGGATCCAGGGCATCGGTACGCGCCCGCTCGACGCACCTGGAACGGGCGTGGACGTGCTCTGTTCCGGTGTCCAAAAGTGGCTGCTGTGTCCCGTCGGTCTGGCCTTCGTCTGGTGCCGCCCGGAGATCATCCGGGAGCGGCCCTCCCCCTGGGGCGGCTGGATGTCCGTGGAGTGGAACGCCGACTACGGCGACCTGCTCGGCGAACCCCGATCCATGGAATGCGGACCGCGCGGCGCAGAAGTGGGCACCCAGAACTTCGCGGGTGTGCGAGCGCTGGCCGAAGTGGGCGAGTGGTTCGGTAGTCTCGGACTCGATCGAATCTGCGAGCACTCCGACCGCCTCACCGACGAACTGGCTGGAGGCATTGACACGGCCCGCTTCGAGATCGTCTCGGATCGCCGGCCGGAGCACCGTTCCAGTATCTTCTGCATTCGGCCCAGGGGCGGCGATGCGGCCGCCCTGTACCGCCATCTGAGTCGAAGTGGCTTCGTGACGTCGCTGCGCGAAGGCGCCGTGCGCATCTCGCCCCATTTTCCAACCGGGCGCGCAGAGATTGAACAGCTCGTGCAAGTTTTGCACGAGTTCTCCTGACCTCCACATCGCCGACTCACCGCGGCGGTAGACCTTCCGATAACAGAGAACAGGTGTAAGCCCGGAGGTCTACGTATGCGAAAGCTGATCCTCATCTCGACGTTTGCTGCTCTTGCGGTCACCTGGTGCAGCCTTGGCGCCGTGCCCTCGTGGGCCGGAGAAACCGCCAAAGCAGATCGCTTCGAGCATCACTTCGCCAGGGCGCAGGCGGAATTGAAGGCGGACCACTTCAAGTCCGCAGCCGAGCAATACCGCCTGGCGCTGACGATCAAACCGAGGCACGCG
Source organism: Candidatus Zixiibacteriota bacterium (assembly GCA_030597645.1). GTDB lineage: Bacteria > Zixibacteria > MSB-5A5 > JAUVRN01 > JAUVRN01 > JAUVRN01. Next base: position 4,514 of record JAUVRN010000097.1, on the reverse strand, counting down.
CAGGTACGCTTTGAGCTGGGCGAAACGTACCGTCGCTGGGGCCACTACTACGAGGCGCGCAAGAGCTACCGGCTGGCCCTGATGCTGAAACCCGCTGATCGCCAGTGGGAAGGGCGCTGCCGCATTGAGCTGGCGTCGTGCTGGGAGGCCGTGGGACTGTACCGCCAGGCCCTCCTGGAGTATCGGCTCGCCCTCAATGCGGATCCGACCCGGAGCGAAGCCGCCACCGGCGGCAAGCGCATGGCTGCGGCCGAGCGCAAGAGGCGGAAAGACTAGGGCAGGAATCTGATGAAAACACGAATGGACATACAACGGATAATCACACAGGGGGAACGGTGATCATGAAAACCAAGGTACTCTGGTTCGCGCTTCTCGCCTGTGCCGTGGCGCTGGGCGCCTGCGGCAAGAGCGCGACCTACAATCCCAACGAAATGAAGAGTGACGTCCCGTCGCTCGAGCAGTCGACGGTGCCCCCGGGCCAGCTCCGTGCTTCGACGGAACTCCTGGAGACGGGCAAGCGCAAATGGCGTGTGGGTGACGAGAAACACGCGGTCAAGAGCTTCAAGAAATCCGTCGAGAAGAACCCGTACAACTTCGAAGCCCACTACTGGCTGGGCATCATCGCCCGTGACAATCACCAGTGGGAGAACACGGGATGGCACTTCGCGCAGGCCATACAATACTGTCCTCAGGGCCGTTGGGAAGCTCGCATTCGTGTCGATTGGGGCTACCTCTTCGAACTGCAGGGGCAGAAGGGCATGGCGGCCAAGCAATACGATCTCGCGCTTCTGGCCGATCCGGAATTCCGCGAAGCACTGAGCGCCCGCTCGCGTGTTTTGCCGCCGCCTTCGGCGAGCTTCGACCACTAGTCTGCGCCTTCACAGGCGCGTTAAGGGGCCGGCCGCGACCGGCCCTTTTTCTTGTGGTGCGCCCGACAGGCGCACTGTGAGAGAGTGAGGCTGCGAGGCCTCACCCCACCCGAATCCCCTGCAGGTCTGCCACCCGGGCGCCACAGGCCGGCCCTCGAGCCCCGACAGGCGCCGCAGGCCTTGCGGTACACTGAATTCGCTTGACTTCACGGGCGTCTGGGCTACATTCGACCGCTTGTATCTGCCCCGGGCCCTGCGGTGCGCCTCACTCAACCTAAGGCGTTGCGGGACAGACAAATGAGCCGTTTCTCAGTCCCGCAATCGACCCCGCGGGCATTCTATTGAAGGAACCGGTCTGATGGCAGACGAACAGCCGCCCGCCACACCGGAGGGCGCCACGCCCGCCGGCGCGGCCGCTCCGGCCAAGGCCAAGCCTCCACTCAAGAAGAAGGGGCTCGCCGGTGCCGGTGACGCCAACATCTGGCGCTACTCACGCAGGGACTTTTTCAGTCTGGCGGGCTGGGGATCGATCTTCGTTTTCGCGGCGGTCATGCTGGGAGGATCGCTCCGTTTCATGTTCCCGCGCGTGCTGTACGAGCCGTCCACCAAGTTCAAAGCCGGTCTGCCGGGGGAGTACCCTCCCGATTCGGTGTCGGAGAAGTACAAAAAGAGCCACCGCGTCTGGATCTGCCGCCAGGAAGACGGCGGCTTTTACGCCCTGATCGCCATCTGCACGCACCTGGGCTGCACGCCCCGCTGGCTCGAAACCGAACACAAGTTCAAGTGTCCGTGCCACGGATCTGGATTCCGGTTTTCGGGGATCAACTTCGAAGGTCCGGCCCCGAGACCGCTGGAGCGCGCCGAGATCACGCTGGCCGAAGACGGTCAGCTGCTCATACAAAAAGCCATCAAGTTCCGTTACGAGCTGGGCGAGTGGGGCAAGCCCGGGTCCGTCCTTTACGTCTAACGTCGACCGGAGGCTGACCACTCGATGAGTCTGATCGACAATCTCAAGAAGCAGGTCCTGAAATCACAGGTCTGGAAGTCGATTTTCCGGCACGACTACAAGGACACGCAGCGGAACCGTTTCCTGCAGATCCTCGACAACGTATTCCTGCACCTGCATCCCACGCGGATTCCGAGACACGCCGTGCACTACGGCTACACCTGGGGCATGGGCGGCATCACGTTCTTCCTGTTCCTGGTGCTCACCGTAACAGGCGTGGTTCTCATGTTCTATTACCGCCCGACGGCGGAGTATGCCTACGCGGACATGCTGTACCTCAAGCACGACGTGCCGTTCGGCATGTTCATACGCAACATGCACCGCTGGGCCGCGCACGCGATGGTCATCACGACCTGGCTGCACATGCTCCGCGTGTTCATGACCGGATCGTACAAACCGCCGCGCGAATTCAACTGGGTCGTGGGCGTGTTGCTCCTCGTGCTGACCCTGATATTGTCGGTTACCGGTTATCTGCTCCCCTGGGACCAGTTGGCCATCTGGGCGGTTACCGTGGGCACCAACATGGCGCGTGCTACGCCGCTGGTAGGCAGCGAGGGGCCGTTCGCCACGATGCTCGGGTTCCGGCCCGACAACGACGTACGGTTCATGCTGTTGGGCGGCACGATCGTGGGACCACCGGCGCTGCTGCGGTTCTACGTGCTGCACTGCATCTTCCTGCCCATCGTGGCGTCCGTGTTCATGGCCGTCCACTTCTGGCGGATCCGAAAGGACGGCAACATCTCCTCGCCCATGGAGTCGGAGTGGAAAGCCGTGCAGACCGCGGGAATCGCGCGCCAAAAGTTCGCGGCGGCTCGGGCCAAGGGGACCGCCGGTGCTGAGGAGAAACCCGCACCCGCCCCGACGGCGGACGGGAGTTGACCCATGGAAAACATCCTGAAGATTCTCGGCAAACCGGACAATATCCCGATCGTCATCGCGATGGCCCTGGTGGTGTTTTACATCATCTGGGGCTACAAGCAGGCCCGGGCCAACGACCGCAGGCTCCGCGCCAATGGCGGCAAGCTGCCGCCTCCGGACAAGCTGTCGGTGTGGCCGTTTCTGGTGCGAACGGAGTTTATCGGGGCCATCGTGGTCATGCTCATCCTCACGATCTGGTCGATCGTTCTCGACGCGCCGTTGGAATAGCCGGCCAATCCCACCAAGACACCCAACCCATCCAAGGCACCCTGGTACTTCCTGGGACTGCAAGAGATGCTGGTCTACTTTGATCCGTGGATCGCGGGGGTCGTGCTGCCTTCACTGATTATCGTGGGGTTGATGATGATCCCGTACGTGGACATCAATCCGCGCGGCAACGGGTACTACTCCTACGAGCAACGCAAGTTTGCGCACTGGACGTTCCAGTTCGGATTCGTGGTGCTGTGGCTGGTGCTGATCTTCTGGGGGACGTTTTTCCGTGGACCCGGGTGGTACTTCTTCTGGCCCTGGCAATTCTGGGATCCGCACAAGGTGGTGGCCCTGACCAACGTGAATCTGCACGAGTGGTTTGGTATCCGCCATCAGCCGGCCATGACCATCTTCGGGCTGGGGCTCGTGGGCGCGTATTACGCGCTGGTCGGCGTGTTCTGGAAATGGAAGGCGAAGACGTCCTACGTACTCCAGCAACTGGGTGCGGTGCGCTACGGCATCGTGGCGTTCCTGTTCCTCACCATGATGGCGCTGCCGATCAAGATGTTCCTGCGGCTGGCGTTTAACATCAAGTACATCTGCGTCACGCCCTGGTTTAACATCTAAGGCAGGGCGTTCAGGTATCGATTATGGCAGACGTCCAGAATACTCCCGCGCCCATGCCAAAACCGGCGCCCAAGAAGAAGGTCCCCAGGGAGCTGGCCTGGGTGGAGCAGGACGGCTGCACGGGGTGCGGCGTCTGCATCGACTTCTGTCCGGTGGAAAACTGCATCGTACCGATCCCGGGACAGGAGTTCGACACGGTAAACCCGCTGGTGGAGGTGGTTCCCGATCTGTGCATCGGCTGCAAGATCTGCGTGCGCGAGTGTCCGTGGGAAACGATTGAAATGATTCCGAACTCCGAGTTCGGCAAGAAGTAGGCGACCCGAGACGAGGCAGGCGGGCAGGATGGCGGATAACGAAAAGCTTCCCATAGAAGAACGGTCCTTCCGGCGCAGCTACCTGGTGTTCGCAGCTCTGCTGGCGGCTACCACACTGTGGGCGGCCTTCGACGAGACGTTCGTGCGGCGCCCCTGGAAGGACTACCAGGCGCAGTTCAACGCCCGCGAAGAGACCCTGGTCAAGAACCGCATCACCGAAGCAGAAACGGCGCTGGCCACTGAAGACGCGCAGATGGCCGCCAGCAATCCACAGGGTACGCAGGAGGGTCTGCACGCGCGGATCGCAGAGTTGAACACGGCGCTTCAGACCGACGAGTTCGTCGCCAGGGAGGTTCGACTGGACGGAATCGAGGATGAGCTGTTCGAGGTAGAGCGCGACTACCAGTTTACCAAGGCGATATATGACGAAGTCTACTACGAGTGGAAGGAGCAACAGTACCACGGCGACGACTTCTCTTCCGGCAAGGCCGAGTGGGAGGAACTGGCCGCGCACATGACCGAGCTGCAGCCGATCATCGATTCGCTCACGCAGCTACAGATCCCACTCAG
>JAUVRN010000278.1 GCA_030597645.1 Candidatus Zixiibacteriota bacterium | reverse complement strand
CGCGAACACGCCGATGGTGATATCGCCCGGCGAACTCCAGTACTCCGGCCTGATCGCGTAGCTGGAGGTGGAGACCCCGTCACGTTCATTCTCCGAAATGCCCCACTTGTGCGACCAGATATCGTTGACGTCACCGGTGAATTCTGCGCCGGGTCCCGAGTGGATGATCATCAGCCCGTCGACCCAGCCGTCGCCATCGTTGTCGTACTGGCTGAAATCGACCAGCGGGTCGGCCGCGGCTACGGCATCTTCGACCAATTTCTTGGCGTTATTGGGATAACTGGCGGGTTCCAGGCCGTATTCGCCGTTGGCGTAAAATGTCGCAGCCTGTGGAGCGTTGTGCCACCCCGTCGAGGAGGGCAGGTGGACCGTGACCATATCGAGATTGCCGTAGGAGTTCTCCAGGAAATAGTCCCGGACACTGCCCGTGCCCGTCTCATAGAGCAGGGTGTCGAAATCTGCGGGGTTCACAGAGGCGGCCTGGTCCGTATAGTCGATCAGGATCGCCAGCGTGTTAAACGTGTCCACGGTGGCCGATGCACCGACCCGCGGCACACCGAAGGGACGCCGGTACGCGCGGTCCCACACCTCGTTGACGTCCAGCAGGGTCTTGGGCGCTACCAGTTCTCCCTGCCGAATGCGTTGCGCCACGTCCGGATGCGGTGGCATGGCCATCGATGGAGATATCCCCGGTGATGTGAGCGTCATTAGAGCCAGCGTAGTGAAACGTATGCCCATTCTGTGCCGCCAGCGCATGCACGCGGTGCATTGACGTTCGATCATGGTCCCCCCCGTGGAACTGGATTCTGAGGCCACTTCTAGAACCTGAATCCCGTGTTCACGGCCAGTTCGAAACCCTTGGCGGTGTTCCATGTGGGACCGCTGGCCAGGCCGAAACCGATATCCACGAAGAGTAGTCCGGTATGCACCCCCGTGCCCACGGAGGCGCTCACGTTGCCGGCGCCCAGCGACAGGCCGCCGCGCAGCGGGATCTGCCGGCCGACCCACCACTCGAGTCCGCCGGAGATACGCGGACTGGTGTACGCGCCGGCCACCCGGTTGAGTCCCTGTTCCCACTGCGCCAGCCAGGTCATGCTGCCGGTAGTGTGGGCGGCGCCGAGGCGCAGCGTTGCCGGGAGCCTCGTGGAGAACGGCTCGATGGCGTAGGTCCGATCCTGCGACTGGATGACGTCGTCGTCTTCGGCATTGAGGATGGAGAGTGAATCCACCGTGAATGTAAATTCGTGTGCTTCCGGGCTGCCCTGCCATTGCACGCGGCCCAGCAGATTGATGACCGAAGCGCCGAACTGCCAGCCGTTGCCGTAGTCGAAGAGCAATCCGAGGTCCGCGGCGAGACCGGTTCCGTCGTGGGCGGTCCGCGCCACCAGGTAGGCGTCGCCGTCGATCCCGGTGGTCTTGGTGACGATGTGGCCCTCTGATTCGATGACTTCCTGAACGTACAGGCCCTTGAGGTAGCGCGCCGTGATGCCCGCGGAGAGTGTACCGCCTGCCACGGTCGTCACGGGACGCGCGTAGGTGAACGACACTCCGGCGGTGACCTGCGTAGCGCCGCCGGTGCCGGCGAGATCGACCGAATCGAAACTGGCATTGCCGAACAGGAGCAGCTCGGCCGCATCGCGGCTCAGCCTGCCCTCTGCCACCGCGTCCGAGCCAAACGTGACGGCCACCGGGGAAGCCCAGAACGACACGGCATGCGCGCTGGCGTACGCGTCGAGACGCAGGCCGTCGGCCGGGATCCGGTCGAGAATGTAGTCCTTGTCGGCATCGTCGAGATACGCGCCCGTGTACCGGTTGTAGTCGCCGATGCTGAAGCTGTTGTTCTGTACCTGCGTGGAGACGGCGAACAGGTCCAACTGCGGCCGGGCACCACGCATGTAGACACCGGCCGGATTCCAGGCGACGGCCTCGGTCCCGCGTGCATCGGCCACCACACTGCCGCCCAGCGCCAGCGAACGGGCCGAGATGCCCGCCGTGGCGGTGACGGGAAGGGCGATTCCCGCGACGAGCAGCAGGCACCGCGCGATGCACGGACGAAATACACGTGCGCAGGAGTTCATCTTACCATGCCTCCTTGCCATTGCGCAGGGTGACGTCGAACCAGGCCGTCAGGTCGAGGTAGTCGGCGTTGGAGAAGAGCACGACCTGACCGCCCGAATCGTACATGAACACGTGGTAGCCGAAGTACACGGTCGTGGAATCGAAGAGCTGGAGATCGTCGTGCGTCAGATCGAGCTGGTTGATGGAGCGGGTGGCGTCGAACACCACACCGGAGATGTCGGTGGCCCCGGCGGCGACCGTCACCGGGCCCAGCTGCAGATCGGGGGCCGTGTACACACGAGCCGAATCCGTGGCGACGAACAGTCTCAGGTCCACGGCCAACGGGAGGTGGTTGAACACGTCCACGTGGAGCGTGCCATTCAGCAAATCGTCGGTAAAGCCGGGTATGTCGGTTCCGACGATATCCTGACTCTCGGTGGTGCCCTGGATCGTGACGGAGTCGATGCGCACGGCCAGCGGCGCCGAGATACTGAGCCGCGCGTAGGCGAAATCGCCGGCGGTGATGGTGACCTCGCTGACCGAGTCGCCAAACGTCGCGGTCCCATCGAGCTGAATCGACGTGGGGAACGGATCGAGCAGGCTCGCCAGTCCCGGCTCGATGATCTGTGACACCGTCGTCGCCAGAGCCGTGCCGGGGGCGGCGGTGCCTGTGACCGGCAGGCTGTTGCCGTTGTTGGCGCTCAGGACAAAGTCGAGTGCGGCCGTCGCGCCCGAACCGTTGACGAGGTCGATCTGCAGCGTGGCGTTGGCCAGGTGGAAGGCCTGAAGTTCGCTCGGGATGTCGAGGCTCTCCTGCCAGGTCGGAAGGGCCAGTCGCTGGGGAGCCAGCACGCCGGTCATGCTCTGACCCTGGAGGTTCAGAAGCTGTGCCGTAACGAACATGGAATCATCATGGTGTACGAGGGCGTGGCTGGGGGCCGTGGCTACGGTGGCGGCCACCATGTTGACCGTAAAGTGCTGAGGCGGATTGGGCGCTTCCGGCACCCACTGGTATCCGGCCAGGTCGATCAGCACATTCACCGTGGCGCCGGGCAACAGCGCGACGTTCCGGCTGAGCGGTACGCCACCCTGCGTAAAGCTGGGAATGTCCAGCGTCACGCTTGACGTCAGGCTGGTCTGGTTCTCGATGGTTAGATCCAGCGGTCCCGCGGAGAGATCCGCTGCGCGAATGGCGATCAGGTCCGCGTTGCCGGAGAAGCCGATGATGTCGCTGTGGCTGCGAATGATCTGCGGTACTTCCAGGAGGCCGGAATCGATGACGACGGTGTCATTGAATTGAAACGATACGTCGAGGTAGTGATTGCTGAGACTCAAGAGGGTGCCGCCCGGGGAGTGTGCGAACATCTGGTACTGAAAGCGGTTGTACAGCCGGCGCCCGGCCAGATCGATGGGCAGTGAGTCGGCCATGCCCGTCGGAATGCCACCCGGAAAGTCATATACGCCCAGCGGGCCGGCGACGATGTCGTCGATCCAAATCGTCACCGAATCGAAATCGAGTCCAAACTCGTTTTCGACACGCAGCCAGGCCTGGCCACTGCTGGGCGCGATCCATGTGTACTGTGTGAACGGTCCCAGCGTGTCGATGTCGGATATGGAAAACGGTCCCACCGATCCGGTACCACCGAAGTACCAGTCGGTGAGCGCTTCACGCACGGTGTCGCCCGGAGGATCCGAGCTGTTGATGCGGCCCGCTTCCTGCAGAGCGGGTGTGTACTGCGGGGGTACCGGAGCGGTGGGACCGTGTTCCATATCCGACATCGACACGCGGGGACCGGTCACACAGTACACAGGGAGCGCGCCCAGCAGCGGCCAGGCCGGGCTGCGTGTCGAAAACGAGTTTGGACTCGAGTTCGATTCGGG
>JAUVRN010000023.1 GCA_030597645.1 Candidatus Zixiibacteriota bacterium | reverse complement strand
GGCCGCCACGGCCGTCTCGCCGTTCGCGCCGGCTTCAAAATTGAGTGACGAGTCGAAGACACCGGTGCCGTCGTTATAGAAAACCGTGACAAAGCTCGACTGGCGACTGGCCGTGACGATGTCATCATCGCCGTCGGCATCGATGTCCGTGATGGCGACGCCCCGCACGCTGTTGCCTGCGGTGTAGTTGACCGGCGTGGCATAAGTGCCCGTGCCGTGACCCATGTGCACGGAGAGCTGGTTGTTGCCGCCATGGGCTACGGCAAGGTCAATGTGGCCGTCGCCATCGAAGTCCGCTCCCTCGTTGGCACTGGGTGAGGCTCCACCGGGGATTGGCTGCACCGCAAAGTCGCCATAGCCGCCGGACCCGTCGTTGATGCAGATCCGCAGGTCCACGCTGATCTCGTTAGGGATCGTCAGATCGCTCCAACCATCGTGGTTCAGGTCGCCCGCATAGGCACCGTAGCTCTGTATCTGCCCCTCACCGGCACGCCGCAAGGGCACCACGTCGATCTCGGGCAGGTTGAACGTCCCGTGCTTCACATCGACCCAGAAGTTCCAGGCATAGCCCGTGGTCAGGGAGTCTCCACCCGCGGTCACGACGTCACGCGACAGCGACACGGTCACCCACTCGCCCCGAAAGAACGGCTGAGCCGGTGTGAAGCGCACGCGCGTGGCCTCGTTCTCAAACGTCCACACACCGTCTCGCGGGCCCGACCACCGCCCGAATACACGGAAGGTCCCGGCGTGTATGGACGCGGTGTCAATGGCCGCATCAAAGTCGACCACGAGGTCGGTCGCCGCCGAGGAGGCGTTGTCCAGGTGAATGGGTGCGACCGACGTGACCGTCAGACTTCGGGCCTGATCCGCGGTCAGTCCAACCAGCAGCAGGCTGAGCAGTATCCGCTTCATGGGGCATCCTCCGTTCGTGGCGTCATGTCGTGGCGTCATGGGTCCGGGTGTTGCTCCGCGGGGAACGGGTGCTCACAGAATAGTGCAGACATCACAGGGCGCGGGGCCGCCCTTGAACACGAAATTGACGAGGTATATGATATCCGAAGATGTGATGTTGGAATTGCAGTCCACATCTCCAGCCTCGCGGATGGGGAGCGGCTCGACCCCCGCCTTGAACACGAAATTTACCAGGTAGATGATGTCCGAGGATACAATGCTCCCGCTGGTATCCACGTCGCCGGTCTGCGCAACGGCGCAACTGTCCTCTCCACCACAGGAGTCGGCCGGTGTGTCGCTGTCGATCCGCCACACGATGCCGGTGTTGAACCCGCAGATGTACAGCTCCCCTGCGGCATCCTCACCGAAGCCCGAGAGGTCGAAGTTAGCGAGCCCGATCTCGGCCGTACGGTCCGTCGAATCGCTGATGCCCACGCCGTCGTAGCGAAACGACCAGATTTCCCCGGTGCAGAAGTCGCCGTAGAGGTAGTGCCCGACCAGTTCGGGTATGGCGCAGCCGCGGTACACGTAGCCGCCCGTGATCGAACAACGTCCGTTGTGCACATACTGCAGGATAGGGTCGGTGAGATCATCGCCCGGATCGCAGTTGCGGGAGGGTATGAAGCACTCGAATCCCTCCTTGAGACGCCAGCCGAAGTTGAGACCGCCGGAGCTCGCGTGGGGCTCAAAGCTAACCTCCTCGCGGATGTTCTGGCCTACGTCCGCGATGTACATGTCGCCGTTGGCTCGATCGAAGCTCCAGCGCCAGGGGTTGCGCAGACCAAAGGCCCAGATCTCATGCCGTGCCGTGTCGGGCGCGACAAACGGGTTGTCCGGCGGAATGGCGTAACCGGTTACCGTGTCGGGGTCGATGCGCAGCATTTTGCCGAGCAGCGAGTCGGGGTTCTGGCCCCGATTGCCCGTGTCGTTGCCGCCGCCGCCGTCACCCATGCCGATGTACAGATAGCCATCGTTGGGGCCGAACGCGATCATCCCGCCGTTGTGATTCCGCTGGTGCTGGGGGATCTCGAGTATGACATGCTCGGCCGTATCCGCCACGTTCGGGTCGCCGGCGGAGACCCTGAACCGCGATACCACCGTGCGGCCAGCGGGTTCCGACGTGTAGTTGACGGAGACGTAGCCGTTCTGCGCGTAGTCCGGATGGAAGGCGAGTCCCAGCAGACCCTGCTCGCCGTCGGCCACGCGCACCTTGTCCCGGATATCAAGAAAGGGCGTGGTCCGCAGCGTGTCCTTCTCCACGATACGGATCTGACCCGGCTTCTCGATGATGAAGATCCGGTCGGAGTCACCCGGGGGCGCCGTCACCAGGACGGGCTCCATGAGGCCCTCGGCGACGGGAGTTCTCAGCAGTGCGGCGGAAACGTGCGGTGTGCTGGCGGACACCAGTAGACCGGCGGCGGTGGCGGCATAGAGGCATGCCCGGAGACCTCGCGACATGGTTGTCCTTTCCTAAGATGTTGACGAGCGGGGGTTGACTCTACGGCATGCGGTCAATATAGGCCATGGACGTTCGGGCTGCACGGGCGGGCTCTCGCCACGACACCTCCCGAGAATAAGGCAAGTTACTTCTGGAACACGGCTCTAGAGCGGTATCCAGTAGCTGACTTTGAGGGCGAAGAAGTTCTCGCCGTCCGCGGCGAAGGAGTCCCACAGGGCACTGCCGTTGACTGGTGCCTCGATCGGCCGGTCGGCGCCGAGGTTGCGCTGCCAGACCAGGTAGAGGGTGCTTCCGCGGCGGAATTCCCAGCGCACAACCACGTTGCTGATATACGAGATGAAGTTGAAATCCAGGTTGGGTACGGTGAAGGCATCACCGTTATCGTTGATGTCGAAGTCGCCGTCGGCGTTTTCGCTGATGGTTACGTTGGGATCGTCTTCATAGTGCCGCAGCCGGTTGTCTCCGGCTTCGATCAGTTCACCGTGCCGGTAGTATTGGCCGCTGGCGACGAAGGGCTGGGCGTAGAATTCCAGGCTCAGGTCGGGGGTGAAGAAGTAGTTCAGCCGCAGGGAGAGCGACAGGGTCGACTGGTCGATGCGTGAAAACACGTACCGGGAACCGTACGTGCCGGTGCCGCCTCCGGCCGTATCCACGGCCGTCACGTACTGGCGCGGCTGATCCTCCCACCGGTACGACGGCTCCGCAGAAAACTGGATCCGGTTGCCCAGCCGTGTGGAGACGTAGACCCCGACGTTGTACAACCACCCGTCCAGATCGTCCACTCCGACGTTGAACCACGTGCGCCACTGCGTGGTGCGTGTATTACCATTGCTGAGGTTACCACCAAAGGAGTGCCCACTTTCATGCTTCATGGTGGGGCCGCCCCGGGTACGGGCATCCGACTGGCCTGCGGGCTGGTAGTTGTACCAGAGCGCCGTACGCCAGAAGTTGTGAAACGAGACTTCGCCGTACGTGCCGACTTCACTGTACTGACGGGTCAGCCCGTAGTTCCAGTTGGCGAACGCAGACACCTCGGTATAGACGCTGCGAAAGATCTTTCCGGGTTTGTTCTCACGCCAGGTCAGTTCCACGTGGGCGTCGATGTCGTCGGCCGAGCCGAGTCGTCCGACGTCATTGAGTTCGAACTGTGGCGACTCGATACTGGCAGTCGCGTTCCAGAGCCAGTGCCGACCTGCCCGTTTTCCCAGGCTCAGCCTGCCCGAGCACCCGGTCATGCTCGTGCGATTGGAGTCGAGCGTGACGTAATCGGCGTCCGGTCGCTGAAAGTAGCGTGCGCTGGCTGTCTGTGTGGCGAGGATGGCCTCCCGGCTGCCCTCGATGTGACTGATCCCCGCGTGCCCGCGCAGCTCGTAGGTGCCCTGGTTGAATCGCAGGTTCCAATCCGTGCCTCCGGTCAGAGCGCGCTTACGAAACGAATCACGAAGGTCCGGATCGCTGTCGAGATCGCGGTTGATGGCCGTGATCATACCACCCACCGTGGAGCCATTGGGCCCGAACTGCTGCTGGGCCCTGGCCACGGCAAAGGCCGAGAGCGGCTGACCCGCCTGGCGGTCGCGTTCGGTCACGGCGGCCAGTACACCCAGCGACATGCCGGAGGCCAGCCGGCCGGTGATCTTGCCGGCCCCGAGAATGCGCGAGAAAGCGCCTATCCGCCGGGAGTAGTAGTAGCCCGGGCCGTTGCCTTCGAGGAGCTGGTTGCCCTCGAGAAAGAAGGGACGTCGCTCCGAAAAGAAAACCTCGAAATCGGAGAGGTTCACCACGGCCGGGTCGGCTTCGACCTGTCCGAAGTCCGGATTGAACGTGGCGTCGAGCGTCATGTTGGGGCCCAGTCCCATCTTGAGATCGCCGCCCGCGTGGGACTCGGATTCGTTCGCCGTTCCGAACGGTGTGGAACTGGAAGACACGCTTCGGTTGCTTGCCACATAGGGGAGTAACTCGATCCGTCGTGACGGACGGATACCCGAGATTCCGATCAGGTTGCCGAACCGCGAAGACCACCCGGTTTCGTCGCGGGGCACATACACCCAGAAGATGTCCTCGTTGCGCTCCGGTATCCAGCGGTTGAAGTTGATCCCCCACACCTGATCCGGTTTCTCGTTAAAGCGGAGCTGGGAGAACGGAATCCGCATTTCGACCGTCCACGAGACCGAGTCGATGTGGGTGCGGGCTTCCCACACCGGGTCGAACGTGTAATCGCGGTAGTGTTCGTTGTCTTCGGGATTGTACCGGTCGATGCGCACCCCGGCCGTGTTCACGCCGAAGCCGTATGCCGTGCGCCGGTCGAGGTAGGAGTCTATCGACACGATAAACTGCTCGGCCGGACCGTGGCGATCACGCCGGTCCAGGTGCATGCGCAGTTGTTTCGGGTCTCGAGTATAGCAGTGGGCTCCGATGTACAGGGCCTTGTCGTCATAGACGACGGCCACGCTGGTGCTGTCCGTGGGCTGGGCGCCCTGCTCCGGCTCCTTCTGCAGGAAATCGGAAATGAAGTGGGCCCTCTGCCAGACCTCGTCGTCCAACTTTCCGTCCAGCCTGAGCGGGTGCGGATTGACCCGGATCGCCCGTATTTCCTTGCGCGTCGGGACCAGCACGACACTCGATTCAGCGGAGGTCGATTGAGCCGCCGCACTGCCGATCAGGCAGCACGTCGTCCCCACGGCCAGTGCTAACTTGATGTGAGTATTAGGCATACCTGTACGCGTTAAAGCACCACCGTAACGGCGGTTACGAAGCGGGCTCCATCCAGGAGGTCTGCTGGGACTTGCATCTGGCCTCGGGCACATCCTCTGACGGTCCAGTGTACGATCTCCCGACTGTGCGGTTGCCACCAATTGCGCGAGAGGCGGATCCGGATTGGGATCGGAGTCCCCGCCCCGGGTGCCTGCGCTGGAGGTCGGGCTGTACATTGCCACTATGTCTGAACGCAATTATCTTGGCCGACGTTAACCACACAACCGATTCCGACATGCTGGACAGAGACTCCACGGACCCGGACGTGGTGCGTTTTGGCACCTCGTCGTTTTCATCCAAGGATTGGGTAGGGCCGTTTTATCCCGAAGGTACCTCACCGGGTGAATTCATTCGGCACTACGCCACGGAGTTCGACACGGTCGAAGTCGATGCCACCTACTACGCCATTCCCGCAGTCAGGAACATCGAGGCCTGGGTCAGGAAAACACCCGATCGGTTCCGCTTTGCCGCGAAGTTTCCACGTTCCATCGTTCATGGCGGCCAGGGGGCCACTCCCGATAAGGCGGTCATCCTCGCTCCCGACAAGACCTATGCAGACCGGGACCGATTCCTGGCCGTCATGTCAGGGCTCGGCGACAGGCTCGGGCCTCTGCTGTTGCAGTTCCCGTATTTCGCCCGGAGGGTGTTTGGCAGCCGTGACGATTTCTTTGAACGGCTGGATCGATTCATGGCCGATCTGCCGGACGGGTTCCGCTACGCGATCGAGATCCGCAACCGTGCCTGGCTGGGAGAGGCGCTGGTCGATTTGTGCAAACAGTACCGGGCGGCCCTGGTGATGGTAGACCAGGCCTGGATGCCTATGGCCGATGAACTGGCACGGAAGCTCGATCCGGTCACGACCGACTTCACCTACGTAAGGCTGCTGGGAGATCGCAGGGAAATCGAGGCGATCACCAAAACATGGGACCGCGAGGTCATCGACCGCTCCGAGAGACTGGAGCGCTGGGCGGGTTTCCTGGCGGACATGCTGCACCGCCACGTGCCGACGGTGGTGTACATCAACAATCACTACGCCGGCCACGCCCCCACCACTGCGCGGCGGTTGCGGGATCTCTTCAGGCAGCGGGCCGGGATCACAGGCAGACGCGACTGAAGATACGAACAGGGAGACCGATATCCTGGAACAGGAGAACGTGCTGTTCGCGGGGCAGACCTCCGCGCCGGAACGCGGAACCTGTGTGGCATGGACGGCGTTCTTCAGAGCAGCCGCGGGACGAGTGGTTCTTCCAGCGCGATCAGCCATGACCGAGACACGCATCGCCCTCACACACCACGTCAGCCTCAACATGCGTGTCCGCGGGCTGCGGCCGTCGGCGACCATTGCCATCAACGATCGCTGCAAACGGCTGATGGCAGAGGGCCGCGACATTTACCGCCTTGGGCTCGGCCAGTCCCCGTTTCCGGTCCCTGGCGTGGTGGTGGAGATGCTCCGCAGGCACGCACACGAAAAGGCCTATCAGCCCGCGCTCGGCGACCCCCTGCTGCGGGCCGCGGTCTCGGACTTCCATCGTCGGTATGACGGCCTCGAGTCGGGCCCCGATGACGTGCTCATCGGTCCCGGATCCAAGGAGCTCATGTTTCTGCTCCAGCTGGTGTACTACGGTGAACTGCTCGTGCCGTCTCCCTGCTGGGTTTCGTACGCGCCGCAGGCGCGCATCATCGGTCGCCAGGTGGCACTCCTTCATACGCGCTACGAGGATCGGTGGCGTATTACGCCGGAAGCCCTCGAGGAGTACATTCTTCGCGATGGCGATCCCTATCGTCCCCGACTGCTGATTCTAAACTACCCGGGCAATCCCGAGGGCGGCACGTATGCTCGGGATGAGCTGAGCGCAATCGCCGAAGTCTCGTGCCGCTACGGTCTGATCGTGCTGTCCGACGAGATCTACGGGCAGCTGCAGTACGACGGACGTCACCACTCGATCGCCAACTACTGTCCGGCGCGGACCATCATCAGTTCGGGTCTCTCCAAATGGTGTGGTGCCGGGGGGTGGCGGCTCGGCACATTCACGTTTCCGCCGCAGCTGCGCTGGCTACTGGATGCCATGACGGCTGTGGCATCCGAGACGTTTACCTCCGTATCGGCACCGATTCAGTGTGCCTCCGTGCGCGCATTCCACGGCGGGCCGGAGATCGACGAGTACCTGCGGCATGCCCGCCGTATCCTGCAGGCTCTGGGCGCCTACGTTACGCCCACACTGCTGAATGGTGGGTTACGAGTCCATCCCCCGGAGGGTGGGTTCTACCTGTTCCTTGATTTCTCGCAGTGCTCCCGACCACTGGCTGCGCGCGGCGTGCTGGACAGTGTCACTCTGTGCGAGCAGCTGCTTCAGGACACCGGCGTGGCGATCCTGCCTGGAAGCGCATTCGAGCGTCCGCCGGAGGAACTGACGGCACGACTGGCCTACGTCGACTTCGACGGCGAGGCTGCCCTCGAGGCGAGCCGCGGATGGTCTGCGACGGAGGCGCTCTCCGAGTCGTTTCTCGAACAACACTGTCCCCGTGTCGTCGAGGCGTCACGCCGCATCGCGGCGTGGGCTCAGGCCGGTTAGCCTTTCTGAAACATCAAGGCCAGGTCGCGTAGTCGGCTATCGGGATGTGGCGACGGCGGATTCTGGAGTGGTTCGCAGACGCACCCACCGGCTGACCAACACGGAGGCATAGTTCAACAGTACCCCGGCCGAGCCGGCATGAAAACCGTGGAGGCGCTTGTGTCCGGTTACTATGGCGACGGCACTACAGCCGAGTCCCACCCCCCGGCCGCTCAGGATATCCCGGTGGGAGAATGCGCGCGAATCGTCGCGCGCGCCCGCACTTCCCAGCACGAACGCAGGTGATAGCTGAATCAGTACTTCAAATTTCACCACGAGCAATCCCCACAACGTCGTGATGGGAGTCAGGGCCAGGGTGGCCAGAACCACCATCACCGATACACTTATCCACGATGCGCGCCGGAGCTGACCGCGTAGCTCCCGGCCGGATATCGGTTCGCGACGCCGCCCGAGATCCCGGGTGAGGATGGAAGAGAGCGACAACAGACAGCTGTCGGCCGTCGACATGATTGCCGCAATGACGGCCACCATCACAATCAGGGTGGGCACGTAGGCGCGCGGGTCGGATGTGGCCAGGTAGCCCAGTACACGAAACGTGATCTGGTCGGACTCGGCGGGGTCGAGTCCGGGGAAGAGGACGATGCCGACCGCCCCCATGAACACGACCGCCGTGACGGCAAACAGTGGCAGGAAGGCCATGATCGCCAGCGCGCGGCGCAGCGTACGGGCGGAACGGGCGGCATAGATGCGCTGGATGGCCTGGGGGTACAGGGGCCCGCCCAGCGACAGCAGCATAAAGGTGGAAAGCCAGGTCAGACACGTGCTCAGATCCGGCGTCGCGGCCTTCTCCGGAGCGATCTGCTGGATCCGTGACACCACTTCTCCGGGCGTGCCCACGTTGATCACGAGCAGCAGGACGATGACCGCCAGCCCGACGGCCAGGCTCAACCCCTGAAGCGCGTCGGTCCAGGCTACGGCACGCATGCCACCCAGCAGTTCGTAGATGAGAATGACCGCGGCGCCACCGAGGACACCCGCCGCATACGGGATGCGATGATCGGTGAGGCCGGCCACGGCATGACCCAGAGCCATGAGCTGAGCCAGCAGAAAGTTGCACAGGGTAAAGATGAATATGGCGGCTGCAATGTAGTGCAGCGCGCGGTGGGCAAAACGATCCTGCAGAAAGTCGTTGGGGGTGATGTAGCGGCCCGCACGAGACCGGGCGAACAATCGGGGGACGAAGAGCAGATAACCGGCGACAATGCCCACCATGAACGGTACGCTCATGAAATAGGCCAGGCCCTGTCGGTACGTCTGGCCGGGGAAGCCCGAAAGAGAATTACCGCTGTATTGAGTGGCGAACAGGGTGAGGAGCAGCACGCCCAGACCGATGTCGCGGCCTGCGAGAACATGATCGGTGAGCGTAGATGCCCGCCGTGCCCTCCGCGCCCACAGACCGATGATGATCAACAACGCCACGTAGGCCGCGCACGAGACCAGAAAATCGCGGCTCAGTGCCGCCGCGGTGGGATCATTCACGGGGATCGTCCCGCCACAGTTGCAGGATACCCCATGCTACGAGCACCGACAGCAGCACGGTGAGGGCGATACTGCTCCACAGCCACAGGGGGAGACCGAGCCACGATCCCGTCGTCCCCGGAATGAACGCGAAGGGCACGATGGCGATGGCCACGAGGGCCAGCAGAAGCAGGTAGCCGCGGGGCAGTCGCGGTCCGTCCGATCGGTCTGGCATATGCACCAAAGGTAACTTCTGGCGGGGTTCCGGCGTTTGCAACCCAATTGAGAGATGCGACGAGTAGCGGGGGCGTGATCAGTTGACCGGGAGGTCGCGTATCGCCGCTAAACGCTTGACGAAAAGATAAATGCGGTGCATAATATAGTCTTAGGGTGTGCGCGTGGCGCGGTCGACCCCGCCGGCATTGGGGGCCGGGGGGGGCCGGTGGTCGCCAGAGCTGCCCGTACTTCCTACCAACACGCTTACGGTTTTAGAACAGAGCACTGACAGACCGTGTATTGGAGTCCGCCTTCAGGTCGGGTTCTACACACGGTTCGCATTCTTAGGAGATCGTCATATGAAAAGGCAATTTATCCCGGCGGGATTGGCCTGTGTACTCCTGTTGATGACCTGTGGTGTGGTCGAGGCGGCCATACCCACCCAGTTGGCGTGGCAGGGGGTGGTCCTCGATTCCGCGAACATACCGCTTGCGAACGGACTGTACACCTTTCACTTCGCCATATTCACGGATGACATCGGAGGGGACTCGCTCTGGGGCGAGTCGCAGACCGTAGAGGTGGAGAACGGCGTGCTCAGTGTGTTCCTGGGCCGCAATACCCCGATCGCCGATTCGGCTTTCGCGGGTCCGACGCGGTTTCTGCAAGTTCAGTTCGAAGATCAGGCCCCGTATGTGCCGCGTACGAGGATCGTGTCGGTGGGCTATGCGTACCGTGCGAGTTCCGTGGATGGTGCCCTGGGAGGGAGTATTGTCAGCAGCGTCGAAGTGGCCGAAAGCGTGACGGCCCCGGCTCTGCTGATCGATCCTGCGGCGGCGACCGGCGCGGGGTCATTCTCGACCCTGGGAGCCGGACTCGAACTAGTACGCCTGGATGGAGCCGCCGGCGGGGGACAGGGCGAGTTCTACGACGAATTGGGAAATGCGACGGTGTCTATTGCGCCCGACCCGGACGGCGAGGGGGGCATGATCGCCATCTCTGGTGATGCCGGGTTCACCACCGGAATCACACTGGACGGCAACAACGGGGGCAGCCTCAATCCGCAATTCACCATCGTAGGCGCTAATCCATTTCACTTCAACAGTAATGTTTTTGGAGATGAGGCGGTCAGTTTCCCAGTGGATGCCATCAGTGCTCCGGAGATTTTGGATGAGCCCGGTCTTGCGGTAGGGGTGCAGCCCTCGGGAGTGATCGCGGTGGAGAGCACGTTCGTAACCGTTGCCGGCGCCACGTCCACGTATCCGGCCAATGGATATGCGATGATATTCGGCGCGGCGACGTTTCGTGCCTACGAAGGCAACACGCGGGTAGATGCGCGCCTGGTCGCAGATGGCCAGGTGATCGCTGAATTCGCCTGGGACAGCGGCGATCCGGATCAGTATCTTGATCAGCGTCAGTCCCTTGTCTTTGTCGAATCGGTGGTCGATCAACCTCGCAGCTATGAATTGCACGTCCGCACCACCAAGGGTCGGGTCGACGTGGGGCAGAGCAGCATCACCGCGCTCTACGTGCCCACCGCCTATGGCTCGGTGCCGACGGCCAGTCTGCTCGGGTTCGCCGAGGGCGAAGCATCCCCCGAGCCACTGTCGTTGGCGGTGAACACGGGCGGTGATCTGTCCACCGAAGAGGCCGCCTCCATTCTGGCCAATCAGGAGCGTATCGCCCGGGAAATCGACGTCATGCAGGCACGTCTACTCCAGCTCAAGGCGGATCTCACGGCAAGCCGCATCCTGCTCGATCAGGAGTGATCGTCATGTCGAGTAGATCTGTGTGCTGGACATCGATATGCCTCGTGTTGATCACGGCCTCCATCACGACGGCTGCCGTGCGGATTAACGGTAATCAGCTGGTCGAAGGAGCCGGGAGCTTCGGGGCGTTCAACAAGTCACTGCCGGGCGCGGGGGCACCCCGTATCGTATTCAACCTGGGGCAAGGCCTCATGGCTCGCGGCGAATTGCCTGACTCGGTGCAGGCGGAGGGCGGCTTTACGTCGCTCGCGATCGGTATCGGCCTGAGCTATGACATAGCACAGGTGTCGTACAACGTATTCTGTCCTGTGCCCCTGACCGGGGATCTCAACGGTGATGGCGTGATCACCGTAGCCGACATCCTGCTGCTGATCGCATATACGTTCCGGAGCGCGAAGTTGGTGCCCGTATGTACAGCGGCGGGCGACGTCAACTGTTCGGGCGACGTGACCTCCGCGGACTGTGTGTATCTGATCAACTACGTGTTTCAGGGTGGTCCGCCGCCGTGCGACGTGTGCGACCTGTTCCGCACCGGGATCTGGAGCTGTCCGCAGTAACCGCGTCCGCTGCGCGGCGGAAGCGGAATCGATGTTCAGCGCCTGGGACGACGTACGCTCAGGGCCCGCATGCGTGAAGCCAGTGTCGAGGGCGGCAGGCCCAGTATCTGTGCCGCTCCATCTGATCCGTAGATCTTCCAGCCGGCCATATCCAGCGCCGCGATCAGGTTGTCGCGTTCCGCATTCCGCATCTCCCGCTCTGTCCTGATCCGTGCCGGCGTTTCGGGCCCGGCGGAGAGAGAGGCCTGAGGATCGCCCGTGCGCTCGGGCAGGTCGAGCTGGATGTAACCCTGCCGAGAACGGATGACGGCGCGTTCGATGACGTTTTGAAGCTCACGGATGTTTCCCGGCCAGTCGGACGGCTGTAGCTGGACGACGTGTTTCCGCGTGAACCGGGGCAGAGGCACACCGAGCCGACGACAGGTATGCTCCAGGAAGTGCTCCGCGAGGAGCGGAATGTCGTCCGACCGCTCCTTGAGTGGCACCACATGGATCGGAAACACGGACAGCCGAAAGTAAAGGTCGCGCCGGAAGCGTCCCGCTTCTACATCCTCTTCCAGGTTACGGT
>JAUVRN010000264.1 GCA_030597645.1 Candidatus Zixiibacteriota bacterium | reverse complement strand
TCCTTCTGCTCGCCGAAGAAGACGATCTTCTTGACATCCTGGATGACCAACAGCTCGCGTTTGAGCAACTCCGCAACGTCCTTCAATTCCGAATAGGTGTAGCCCTCTCCAACCAGCGCGTAGTAGATGCCGTACACATCGCCGAAGTCGTCGTTGACGATGGACGGACCGGATCCGGGCGGCAAGTTTGCCTGCGCATCATTGACTTTGCGACGCAGTTCATCCCAGACCTGGGGCAGCTCCGAGAGTCCATAGGAATCCTTGATGATCACGCGCACCTTGGAGAGTCCTCGCTCTGAGTAGGACTGCACGCGCTTGAGCTGGCCGAGCTCCTGTGCCGCTTTTTCGATGACCTCGGTGACTTCCTTTTCCACCTCTCGCGCAGACGCGCCGGCATACGGCGTGATCACTACCGCTTCCTTGATGGCAAATTCGGGATCTTCGAGACGCGGGAGACTGGTGAACGCGAGGTAGCCCAGGACGAGTGTCACGACCGTGAGCGTCCAGGTAATGACGCTCTTCTTGATGGCATATTCGGCCAGGTTCATGGCTGTTCGACGTCCCGGTCGCGCACCCAGTGGCGAACCTGCATGCCCTCCGCGAGCTGGTTCATGCCGGCCACTATAACGCGCTCACCGCCAGTGAGTCCCCCGACAATTCGAACCTGGTCCGTGCCCACCATTTCCCCGATCTGAACGTCCCGTTTGTGCACCGTCATGGTGGTCGAATCGACCAGCCAGACATAGCCCGAACCATCCGGTTCACCCAGTACGGCAAATGCCGGTATGATCAGTCGACCTGCGCTCTTGAGTAGTTCGGAGTCGCGCTGAGAGATGATCACCTTGACTTCGGCCGTCATACCCGGAAGCAGCCGGAGATTCTCAGGCTGGGGCATGGATAACCGGACCCGGAACGTCTGTGTTTCCGGGTCGGCCCGTGAAGAGGCTTCTTTGTAGTACAACTCGAACGGCTGGTCACGCGCGCTGGAAAAAGTGGCGAACATCTGCGCCTGGAGCCCCTCCTGCACGCCCTTGACAAGACTCTCCGGGATATCTACGATGATCTCGAGCTGTTCCACGTCGTTGAGGTCGACGATGTCCTGCTGGGCCTGGACGTCCATGAAGTTTTCGACGTAGCGGCGACCGATTTGACCGGCGAAGGGTGCGCGCAGCGTCGTGAACCCGAGATTGCGCTCGGCTTGATCGACCTCGGACTTGGCTACGTCACGCTGCGACCGCCGCAGTTCGAGATCGGAGAGCGGAATGGCTTCACGCTCGTACAACCGCTGATAGCGTCTGAGATCGGCTTCCGTCTTGTTGAATTCGGCCCTGGCCCGCTCCAGCGCGATCTGGAAGTCACGCGGATCGAGGCGGCCGATGAGATCGCCTTTGGCCACCTGCTGTCCCTCGTCGATGGGCAAGTCCATCAGCCGTCCCTTGACGCGAAAGGAGAGCAATGCCTTGTCACCGGCTTCCACGATGCCCGGGAACGTCATTTCCGTGGAAACCGCACCTCCCACGATGATCGTCTTGACGGGGCGCACTACCGGGGGTGCCTCGGCCACCTCGCCGCCGCTACACCCGGCCGCCAGACCGCTCAGCGCAGCTACGGCAGCCACCGCGGCGATGAAATGATAACCACGTGCCTTAATCATATGGACCTCGTTGGAAGGCTCATTCGTCATCGATATCACCCGGCCGGGGAGGGTCGGCCACGTACAGTTCGGCCTGACGCAGAAATTCGGCCTGCGCCTCCTCGGTCTGGTCGAGTTCGAACCACGAAATGGCCCGTTGCACTTCGATCATGTCGATCAGAAATTGATACTTGGCCGCCACGGCATTCTGCTGTGCGGCAAAACTGGAGTTTTGCGCTTCGAGCATGCGCGTGATCTCCACGGCACCCTGGGCGTATTTCTCCTGCACCACTTCAAAATTTTTGCGCGCGTTCTCGGACGCAATCTGCGTGAGACGCACGGATGGAAACGTGGCCTGAACGCGTTCCAGCGACGTACGAGCCCTCCGCTCCACCATGTCACTGGCGAGCTGCGACTGGTGCTCGAGCGATTGCACTTCCGCCTTGAGCTTGCCTACGGACGCGGAGCGCTCGAGTCCGGTGAACAACGGATACACTGCGGTTACCCCGACGAAATAGGTGTGCCGGTCGATGCCGGCCGGATCGGCGGCCCGCCAGAAGTCGTGGTTGTACTGCAGACTGGCACTGAAACGGGGCAGAAACCACCGACGCTTGCGCTGTCCCAGCTGAATGCCCTGCGATTCCAGGAACAGATCCACGGACTGAATGTCCGGCGAATGCAGCAGCGCATAAGCGAAGAGAAAGTGACGAAAGTTTCTCCACAGTTTCGGGCGGGTGTACATGGTATCGACGGCGCCGCCCAGAAACGGGAACTCGAACGGATCGACTTCGATCTCCTGCGGCTCCCACCGCCGCCCCTGGTCGACGCCCAGGACCTGGTTGAGCCGGATCAGCTGTGTTTCGACCAGCCGCTCGGTCTCCAGGACGGAGCGCTGGCTCTCTGCGAGCTGTGCATTCCAGCGATACACTTCGTCGCGGCCCGAATGCCCGACTTCATAGCGTGTCTGTGCGAGGCTGCGACTCTCTTCGGTCAGGCGCAGATTGGCGATCTCTACGCGGTACAACACCGACGCCAGCACCCAGCGGAGGTACGCCTTGCCGGCCCTCGACATGGCATCCAGCCGTACGGCCTCCCGGTTGGCCTGCTCTCCTTCGTGGATGCGTTTGGAGGATCGGTAATCGCTGATCCACTCATCGTTGTACAGCATCTGACTGGCGGCAATGCCGCCCCAGAGACGCTGCGTCCAGGGCCAGAGCTGACGGGATTCCGGTCCCTGGCTCAGGTAGTCGGCGCTCAGATCGATCTGCGGCAAGAGCGGACTCCGTGCCACGTTCGCTTCCGATCCGGCCCGCTCCGTTTCTGCCGTCTGGATGGCGAGGTCGAGGTTGCTCTGCTGTGCCAGCTTCAGCACACCCCCCAGGGAGAGCGGCGATCCCTCGGGCACCAGCGCCTCGGGATGTATGACCACTGCAAAGGCCCGGATGCGGGCGCTGGGCACCAGGTCGAGCGCAGCCGCCGTCCGTCCGTTGATGGTGAGGCGTGACTCACTGGCCAGCGTGACCGGCAACGACTGGACCGACTCACCCCGTATCAATTCATTCAGGTTGATAGCCACGCGTCTCACCAGTAGCGGGGTCACGTCCACATTGAATGATGCAAGCGCACCCAGCGCAACGTCCTGCGCACCGATCAGGCTGAAGGTCGACAGTCCACGTGCGGTCAGCAGGGAGATCAGCTCCGTACGCCGGCCGGCCGACAACTGCGGGAGATCGGCAAGCAACACGGCACCCGCGTCGTCTCCGATCCCCTCGAGTGACTGCGCCAGGTCAGTAGTAACCGGCCAGAGACGGGCTCTTATCCCCACTGCCTGCGACCACTGCGCGAGCGCATCCGTCGCGCGCTCCAGGCCAGACAGGACCGCTGCGTCCGCCGCAATGTACAATACGTCGAAATACTCCACCTCCAAAAACTCGCGCACGTCTCGCGCCGCGCCCCCGGGGACTATGGAGAAACTGTAGTTGGGCTTGAGCGAACCGCCGTCGGGGTCATACGGCGTGTCATACAGGTCGGCGAACTGTGCGATCGCGCTGATCACCGGCTTGCTCAGAGTCCGTTCCGGCCTGGCGGCCTCTTGTGAGGTCAGGTCACCCATGGTCAAGACGAAGTCCACCTGACCATCGGCCAGAGCACTCTCCAAGGCGTCGTCGGCTCGCGCTGGATCCCAGCCGGCATTGAAGGACGGGGCCTCCTTAAAGCGGACTTCAACGTCATGGGGCACCAGATTCGCCACTTGGGCTTCGATCGCGGCCGCAATGTCCTCCGCTGCGGGATCACCGTCCCGGACCACGCCCACCGTAACGGTTCGTGCGTGCGCGACCGATGCGGAAACCAGCGCGCCCACGGCGCCCAGCAGGACCAGTAACACAAACATCAATCGGGATGTATGTCGCATGGAGATCTATCCTGTACGGGCCATCGTCAACCGGCCCCGAGAGAGCGC
>JAUVRN010000061.1 GCA_030597645.1 Candidatus Zixiibacteriota bacterium | reverse complement strand
GCACCCACCGGGCGGGAGGAACGGACATGGATTATTCCGAGCTGCAGAACCAGATTGACCAACAGCGCCACAAACTGGAAGAGCTCGAGACTCAGCTGGAGCAGCAGACGAGCAAGCCCCAGAAGTCGTGGTACCGATCGGGCTTCTACACCTCCTACTACGTGATGTCCGGGTTGATTCTGGGCGCGCTCGCCTCCTGGGTATCGCTCATCTTCAACATCATCGGCGCCTGGATTGCGTACGGCGATCCGCTACGCCTTCTGCGCGTCTATGCGACCTTTTTCGGTGGTGAAGCCGTACTCACGGGGCAGTATGCCGGCGTGGCGATCCTCCTCGCCCTGGTGCTGCACTCCGCCACCGGTTCGGTGGTGGGCGCACCCATCCACGTGATCTACAGCCGTTACGTGGTGAAGGGCAGTCTCCAGTCCCGGATCCTGATCGGTGTCGGTCTGGGCGTGGTCATGTGGCTGATCAACGTCTACGCGATCCTCTCCTGGCTGCAGCCCATGGTCACGGGCGGGACCTGGATCATCGACGAGATCCCCTGGTGGGTGGCCATGTTCACGCACGTGTCGTTCACGCTGACCATGCTCATACTACAGCCCTACTGGTCGTTCGATCCGGGTCGAGTGCAGGATCGGGCGCGATACAAGCACGCGGTGGCCACTGACGTGTAAGCTGTTTCGGGCGTATTGGGTTCTTTGGAGACGTGTGCCTCCGACGAGGCTCTGTGGGATCTTCGGAGACGTGTGCCTTCGACGAGGCTCTGTTGGGTTCTTTGGAGACGCGTGCCTCCGACGAGGCTCTGCTGGGTGCTTCGGGGACGTGTGCCTCCGACGAGGCTCTATTGATGTCGAGCGAGTGTCCTGAGTCAGAAGTTTATCACCTGTTCCGCCGGGTCCCGGTGGCTGTTTCCGGTGCTGGGCCTCCTCGACATAACCGCGGTATTCCCTCGTCGGCCCGCCCTTCCGCCCCTACCGTGTCCTCACCAGAACAGTCAAAAGCCTCCTGACTCAGAGCACTAGCGGGAATTCAGTTTGACTCCGGATACACCCGGCCACGTGCGCATGTCAGCCACGATAGCCGTGGCAACCTGGGGCGAAGCCGTTTCAAGCACGAGTGCAAACTGGTGACTCAGTGCCTCAGAAATCTGGACACCTTCGGTTCTGTGCAGACGTGCGCATACGTCCTGGGCCGAAGCAGATGAACATGCAAGCAACAAACTTGAGATGACCACGCAGTTTCCCCCTTGATGCTGCGGTGGTTAACGAACGGGATTCGAACGAGTATAGGGAGTCGTCGGGTCGTGCGGAAGGGTTTTGTTGCCTATGAGTCGTCGGTTCTGATTGCGCTTGAAAGGCGGGCCCGAATGCCACAATATACGCGGGGAGAACGGTGATGCCGGCCAATCTTACACCGCAGTACTACAAGCTCGAGAAGGAATTCAAGGCCGAGCGCGATCCCTTCGAGAAGCTGCGCCTGGCCCGCGAGTTGCTGGCGATCATGCCCAAGCACAAGGGGACGGACAAGCTCCAGGCCGAGCTCAAGGCGAAAATCTCCAAACTCAAGGACCAGGTCGAAGGTGGCGGGGCCACGCACGGAGCTCATCGCGTCGATCCGTTCTCACACATCGACCAGGAAGGGGCCGGGCAGATCATCCTGATCGGTGCCCCCAACGCCGGCAAGTCGAGCATCGTGGACGCAGTCACGCATGCCCATCCCGAGATAGCCGACTATCCCTTCACCACCCGCGAGCCGCACGCCGGGATGGCCGAGTGGGAGACGATCCAGCTGCAGCTCATCGACACGCCTCCCGTCTCGGCAGAACATATGGAGCACTACATTCCCAACCTGGTGCGCCAGGCGGACCTGGTGCTGCTGGTGCTCGACGTGTCATCGCCGGATTGGGCCACTCACCTGCTGGAGATCCGTGAACGGCTCGAGGCGCGGCGCGTCATCCTGTCGGATCACGAGCCGGACGAAGTGGAGGACACCAGCGTGATGTACAAGCGGACCATTGTCGCAGCCCACAAGTACCTGGACGAAGGAGGAGCGCAGGGGCTCGCGGACGTTCAGAATACGATGCCGGACTACACGATCGTGCCCACTTCGGTTCTCGATGACTCGTCGATGACCTCGCTCTTGTCCACGTTCTTTGGTGCGCTGAATATCATGCGGATCTATACCAAGCGTGCCGGCCAGCCCGCGGAATTCCGGAACCCGGTCATACTGCCGGCGGGCGCTACGGTAGAGGACGCGGCCCGGGGGATCCACAAGGATTTTGCGCAGAAACTCCAGTTTGCGCGCGTGTGGGGACACAGCAAGGTCGAAGGACAGCGGGTCAAGAACACGTTCGTACTAACCGACCGCGACGTCATCGAATTCCACATGTAGCCCGGCTTGCAGGAAACCGTTGTTCGTACCGGCGGTGCGCTCGTTCTTGAATCATTCCATCAGATGGAGGGATCTGTTCATGTTGCGAATCACTCGTGTGGTGGGCGTAGCCGTATTGCTTGCAGGATTCGGGGTCGCCTCGGTATGGGCCCAGCCGCCCGACAAGAAGGGCGAGGAGAACCCAGAGGAGGACAAGGCCGACTCCAAGGCCCCCGAGGAGAAGATATCCGAGACCACTCACAGCATCAGCATCGACGGCAAGCGCATCGAGTACAAGGTGATCGCGGGTACCATGGCGCTCAAGGAGGACACCGAAGATCCCAAGGCGACGATATTCTTCATCGCCTACACCCGCACGGATACGGACGACCCGGCGGATCGACCGCTGACGTTCTCGTTCAACGGCGGCCCCGGTTCGTCCTCTGTCTGGCTCCACATGGGCCTGCTCGGACCCCGGCGCGTGCTGATGGACAGCGCCGGCTTCACACCACCGCCTCCCTACCAGCTCGTGGATAACGAGTACTCGCTGCTGGATGTGACGGACCTCGTGTTCATCGATCCGGTCAGCACCGGCTTCAGCCGCCCGGTGGAGGGCGAAGAGGCCGGGCAGTTCCACGGCGTCAAACAGGACATTCGCGCGGTAGGCGAGTTCATCCGCCTCTACACGACCAAGTACGAGCGGTGGGCCTCGCCCAAGTTCCTGATCGGCGAGAGCTACGGCACCACCCGGGCCGCGGGTCTGGCGGGTTATTTGCAGGACGATCGTGGCATGTTCCTCAACGGCATCATGCTGGTGTCTGTGGTGTTGAATTTCCAGACGATTCGGTTCGCCACGGGCAATGATCTGCCCTTTGCTCTGTACCTGCCCACCTACGCGGCCACGGCCTGGTACCACGATCAACTCGACACGGAGCCGAAGCCAGGTCTGCGCCAGCACCTGAACGACGCGGAGTCCTTTGCTCTGGGCGAGTACACGACGGCCCTCATGCTGGGGGATGGTCTTCCACCGCACGCCCGCGAAGCGGTCACACAGGAATTGTCGCGGCTGACCGGGTTGAGCGAGGACTACGTCGAGCAGACCAACCAGCGTATTCACATCTGGCGATTCTGCAAGGAGTTGAGGCGTGATGAGCGACGCACCGTGGGACGTCTCGACAGCCGCTTCGTGGGCATCGATGCCGATGCCGCCGGGGAAGGGATGGATTACGACCCCAGCTATGCCAACATCTTAGGCGCCTACTCCGGAATGTTCAACGACTACGTCCGTCGCGAGCTGGAGTTCGAGAGCGATCTGCCGTACGAGATTCTGACTGGCAAAGTGCATCCCTGGAAGTACGATCCGTGGAAAAACAGGTACGTCAACGTGGCCGAGACGTTACGAGAGGCAATGACGCAGAATCCGTCACTCAAGGTGTTCGTGGCGAGCGGGTACTACGATCTGGCCACGCCGTACCTGGCGACCGACTACACGTTCAGCCACCTGGGGCTCGATCCGTCCCTGCAGGACAACGTGACGATCGAGTACTACGAGGCCGGGCACATGATGTACATCCACATCCCGTCTTTGGCCAAGATGCGCACGGACCTCGTCAACTTCCTGGAGTCGGCGAGGTAATCCCGGTCAGACTCGATCATTCTTGGGGCGAGAATACGGCCTGATTCGACCGCGAAGGCCCGTGTGTGAAATCACCGGGCACTGGATGCGAACATCACTACGTTGAAACGCACCGAACGCCCGGGTTCGTACACACGGACGCCCGAGGCAAAAGGACTCCTCAGATAGGACAGATGCTGCGTGTACAGTTCATCAAAGATGTTCTCCACTTCCAGGCTCAATCGCAGCGACTGAATATCGTACACGATCCCCGCATCGAAACGGTTCCAGGAGCCGGTGGGTACTTCGTCGATCTCCAGGTCTACCCGGGGTTGAGCGTCGTTATACGTGTGGCGCCAATAGAGCCACCCCCGGCCTATGCGGGGCGAACGTAGCGTGTACGTCACGTACAGCGGTGGCACTTCCGCGAGCGGCGCGTCGTCGGGATACCGATTGCCCCAGGTATATCCAGCAGTCAGCTGCAGGTAGCGCCAGTCCGCCTGGAGTCCGACCGACAGCAGAACCGCATCGACATTGGCGTACGTCCAGTATGTCTGAGAATCGACCGTGGCCCCGTTCAGGTTCACATAGTCCCAGACGTAGGCTGCCGAAGCCTCGAGCGACATGCCTCCTCCCGCCAGCGTACCCCGCAGTGACGCGCGCACAGGCGCACGCAGACCGGGATGGCCTGCGCGCCATGCTTTGCCCGGGGGTCTCTCGACCGCGATGTACATCGATTGAGCCGCGGGAGGCTCCGAGGTGACGTCCGCCGACACGGTGCCTGTAACCTGTGAGACTACAGGCTTGTGGGCCGAAACGCCGGCCGCCCAGGTGAGAAAAGTCCGATGGGTCGATTGTGCGCCGTGTACGGCCTCGTAGAATGACGACCGGTCCGTGTCCTCGATGGTGAAGTACGTGAATCCGAGTCGCCCCCAGTATGTGAGGCTGCCGGCCCGGGGGCCGTGGAACACGGAAGCGAGGCGCTGATTGACGCCCGGCGTCATGTGATTATCTATGCTCTGCTTCGGGTTCCTGATCTGGTTGTCCGCATTCCAGCGCCTGTAGAATGCCTCGTACATCGATCCGGTCAGCCCCACGGTCGTGTTGGCGGCGTCGGTTCTCATCTGCCCCATGCTCAATCGCAGGCCGTTGTCCATCATGTGATCCGTGTGTGTGGCGTACAACTTGTGACCCCGGTGGGCCAGGGACCCGGAGAAGACCCAGTTGGTCCGTTCGTCCATGTGCAGATACGGGAACATCACGTCTTCGGTGTAGGTAAACTCGGCGCGGTAGTCGATCTGAGGCTGTCGTCCGGTGATGGACGCCTCGGTCAGGCGATACGTCGAGTTTTCGCGATAGCCGTACAAATCCACAAACGACCGGCCGGCGCCGTCCAGATAGCCGGAGCCGACAGCATAGCGCCCGGCCAGGCGGTGATTACGGGCGGTGGCCGCAAACGCTACATCCGATGCATCCGCGGCACCGGCCGAGTGGGGCAGGCCCGCACGAACCTGGTGCGCGTCGGTTATCCGCTCGCGCTGGTAAGCCACGGTTCCACCCAGGCCGCTGTAACCGGCCGACGATGTCTTGTCCAGAGTAATCGATGTCATCTCGAGTGAATTGCTGCGGGCCAGGGGGGAGTCCATGCGATTCGGGCAGGCGCTATGATAACGTTCACCGTCCACCACAATCGTGATGTCGTCCCGTTTAAACCCGTCGGCCTGAATGTCCTGCGCCAGGAACACACCTTTAGTAATCAGACTGAAGCCGTTCTCCACAAGCACCTGGTTGAATCGATCTTTCTCGAAGGGGAACTCCGTGGTCTCCCGGGTGATTCGACGGCCGATCACAAACAACGTGTCTTCGAGCTCGAACGCTGTGGTGTCCGTGTCCAGCGTGTCGGGGTCAGGTTGGCCACTGGCCGTTCCGACAAGCAGTAATCCGGCGACTGCTGCGGTCAGGTATTTCTTCATGACGCGTTGACGCTTTCCTGTTCGAGCCCCGTTGGAACAGGCGGATGTCAGCGCAACACATGCCGGTCCGGCATGTCGAGCGCGTGATGTGGGTTCCGGATGTAAGAGCCTGTGGGTGTCGTTGTCGCGATCGCGACAACCCGCAACCGTCCGTTGCGTTCACAACCTATACGAACTGGACATCGCGGACAACATGTGACCGGACGTCACAATTCAGATCATGAGATCGGTTCTCGGTTTGTGCACGGCTCCGTGACACATTGGTGAGAGATTCTGATCTTAATTAACTTGTCGGCGGGTGAGCGGGATCAATCTCCGCCCTCGTCCGCGGCGTTGCTCCCGCTCCTGTCCAACCGCCGGCCCACAGTGGCGGCGCGAGCAACTGGCCCAGATCCACCAGATGCACGCGTTCTTCACGCGGCCGTAGCCGTAGCGCCTCTGTTGTTTAAGTCCTGCAAAACCGTACGTCAATCATACGCTTGGGCGCACGCTTGGAGGTGCCGCCGGGCGTATGCTTGGACGTACGTTCAATAGGCACACTGAGCGTACGAGTCGTGAACGGCACCGGGGGGGCATTGGGAGCCTTTGCAACAAGAGAGGCCGGGCGCAGGCTCGGGGAGTCCTACGATTCTCGAATCAGGGTCAGGCTGGCGGGTCAGCAAATCGGGAAGCCGGGCAATCAGCCGGACTTGGCAGAGACTTGACGCGTCCTAGGCCCGTGAGGGGACGGGCTCAGGTCCCGCGGACGCCAGCTGCTCGAGGCGCCGCTGACCGAGAATGGCTGCACCCAGTGCGCCCATGAACTGGACCATGTCACCCTCGGCGACGTTGACCTCCGCACCGAGCTGACGACGCGTGATCTCCACCATCGTGCCAAAGCGCATGATGCCACCCACCAGCGTATACTCTGGCTCAGCCTTGACGCGTTTCATGAGCTGCACGGAGCGCTCCACCAGCGACTCCATCGCGCCGCGCATGATGTCTGCCGGCGGTGTGCCGATCGACAGGTGGTTGATGACTTCCGATTCGGCGAACACGGCGCAGACACCCGAGCTGGGCACCGGCTCCTTGCCGGTCATCAGCAGCGGGCCGATCTCCTCGGTCGTATAGCCCATGTAGCGGGCGGTTTTTTCCAGAAACGCGCCGGTGCCGGCCGCACACTTGTCATTGAGGCGGAACGATCTCACCTTGGTGGCATCATCCAGCCTGCTCGCCTTCATGGTCTGGCCGCCCACGTCGAGCACGGTGCGCGTGCCGGGGAACAGGAAGGCGGCGCCCCGGGCCGTAGCCGTCAGATCGGTGGCGTGCACGTTCTTGAACTCGACCATGTGGCGTCCGATGCCTGTGGACACTACGTATTCTCAGTCAGATTCGCTCACCCCCGCTTCTTCAAGACATATCTCGAATGTGCGGCGTGAAACCTCGGCCAGCTTGAATCCGGTCTTGTGGATCTTGCGGCTGAGGATCTCGCCGCCTGGGCCCAGCAGCACGGTCTTGGTGTAGGTCGATCCTACGTCGATGCCGGCGGTGATGCTCATGATGCGGTCTCCACAGTCTTCCTGGGTTGGCGACTGGCGAGGATGTGGTCGAGCGCAAAGATCGCCGCACCAAGGGCGCCTATATAGTGGCCGTCCTCCGGATTGACGTTCAGTTTTGCTTCCAGCCTTTCCTCGATAGCCTTGATCATCCCCACGTTCTTGGTCACGCCACCGGTGAAAGTGATTTCGGCCTCGAGCCCGACCCGGCGCAGGAGTGCCACGGAACGCGACGCGATAGACTGGTGCACACCCCACAGGATGTCCTCGATCTTCTTGCCCTTGCCGAGCCACGACAGCACTTCCGACTCCGCGAACACGGTACAGGTAGTGCTGATGCGGACCGGGCGCTTGCTTTCGAGCGCCTTGGGTCCGAGCTCGGACAGCGGCATTTCCAGGGCTGTCGCGGCGGCTCCCAGGAACCGTCCCGTGCCCGCCGCACACTTGTCGTTCATGCAGAAATCGACAATTTCGCCCTGCGGGCTGACCTTGATGGCCTTGGTGTCCTGACCGCCCATGTCGATGACGGTGCGCGTGTTCGGGAACATCTGCACGGCACCGCGGCCGTGACAGGAAATCTCGGTCACCTGCTCGTTGCCGAAGGTGACACGATAGCGGCCGTAGCCCGTGCCGATGACGTACTCGACCTCTTTCTCGTCGAGCCCGCCGTCCTGCAGCGCGTCGTCAAAAGCGTGTTGGGCGGCGGCCACCACGTTGGCGC
The DNA here is from genome assembly GCA_030597645.1 of Candidatus Zixiibacteriota bacterium. GTDB lineage: Bacteria > Zixibacteria > MSB-5A5 > JAUVRN01 > JAUVRN01 > JAUVRN01. The sequence goes on along the minus strand of JAUVRN010000061.1, from coordinate 581 downwards.
CTGTATCCACCAACGCTCGGCCGACGATCCGGCGGTCTTCGTCGATAACGACAGCTTTGGTCTGCGTCGATCCTACGTCAACGCCCGCGGCATACGCCATGTCGGTGTCTCCCCATTAGACGGCCGCCTTACGGCGGCGCGCCGCTAGTCCTTCAAAGAATGCGTCGACTCGATTCTTCATCTGGGCTTCGGATACCACCCGCCGGTCCATCAGATCGGATTCGATGAACAGGCTGGCGATGTCGTGTCGTGACGCCAGGTGCTTGCGACTGTCCGCCAGACCGGTGGATACGGTCCGGCAGCTCTTGATCGGATGATAGACGATGCCGTCGATTCGGTAATCCGCGATCATTTCATCCAGTGCCCGACCGGAATGAAACATGCTGTCCATGGCGTCGAGCACGGAGAGCAGCACGCCCTCTGCGAGACTCTCGAGAGGGCGGTTCAGATCATACTGGAGTCCGCGATTGGTTCCTCCCGAGGCAAACCAGAGGTACGTCGAGTTGACGAAATTGCCGCCACACTCGGTGAACAGTTCGTTGAAGCGCCGGAAGATCGGGTAGCAGGGCACGCCCACGAAG
>JAUVRN010000242.1 GCA_030597645.1 Candidatus Zixiibacteriota bacterium | reverse complement strand
GGCCAACCACCGAAACTTCACGTGCCTGTCGTGCCATGAACATAGTCAGCCCGATATGGATGGCGGTCATGCGGGCATGCCCGGGTACTCGTATGTCAGTACCGCCTGCTACAGCTGTCATCCCACGGGCGAAGCCGGAAGGTTCCTCCAACACGACGGCCAGTTCTTCCCCGTGTACTCGGGTCGACACGCCGGAACCTGGAACGACTGTGGCGAATGTCACACGGACCCGAACAACCGGACGGCATACAGCTGTCTGGTCTGCCACCTGCAGCCGGACATGGACCCTGTACATCAAGGGTTCCCCGGTTACGCATACCAAAGCACGACTTGCTTCAGCTGCCATCCTACTGGCGATGCGGGACGGTTCGTAGATCACGACCCGCAGTTCTTCCCGATCTTTGCGGGCAAACATGCCGGCAAGTGGAATGGCTGCGAGGACTGTCACACCGTGCCCGGTCAAAACAATCTGTTCAGCTGCCTGGAAGGTTGCCATCACCACACGCAGACGAAGTCGTGGGACCAGCACAAGGAAGAACCTGGCTACGCGTACGACAGCAACGAGTGCCTGTCGTGCCATCCCAGCGGGCGCAAGGAATAGAATGGCCATGAAGCGTCTGGGGAATCGTCTCGCGCTGCTGTGTGGCCTGATGTGTGTCGTCTTCGTACAGGTGGCACACGGTCAGGAGCCCCGGCCCACGGCGGAGATTACCTACGTCTCGTCCGAAGGCGTGTACATAGCTGCAGGCAGAGAGCAGGGATTGATGCCTGGAGATACGCTGGTCGTTCACCGGGGAGGAGACCGCGTGGGCGTGATCATAGTTCGCCACGCCGCCTCCCGCTCCGCCGCCGCCCAACCGGTCGCTGATGCGACGATATTCAAGGCCGGTGATCGGGTCACGCTTCCTCCCCCATCCCCGGGACGTGCCACCGAGGCCGACACAGCACGAGTCCATGCCACGCCCGCTCCACTCGTATTGCAGGACGCTCCCGACAGGCAACGAATCCGCGGGGACGTGGCCTTTCAGTTCTATGGCCGACAGGATCTGACCGGCTCGGGGGGAACCTGGATTCAGCCCGCTCTTAGAACACGATTCACCGTCGAACGCGTACTGGGCAGCAACACGGCCCTTCATGTTCGCCATCGCAGTCGCCTGTACCATCGTTCTGAGCCCGTGGCCGCAGGAAAACCTCAGGACGAATGGAACCACCGTGTATTTGAGCTGGCCCTGGTCGGCGGCTCGACTAACGGCCGCACAGGATGGGGAATCGGCCGTGTCATCGCCTCCGATGTACGGGGTATGGGCTACCGCGATGGCGGTTATATCGTCCGACAAGTGAGCCGTGGCTACCGTGTCGGTCTGGCCGCCGGTACCGTAGCCGATCCGATCACGTCCGGAGTCCGACTGAACCGTCGCAAAGCCGGGTTCTTTGTGGCCTGGGGGACCGGCCAGAACAGATCCCACCGGCTCAATATCTCGACGGCCCTGTCGACCGAGTACGATGGCGGAACAGTGAGCCGGGATTTCCTCTACCTGCAGGCGATCTACGCCTTTGGAACGCGCTTGTCCTGGTACGGCTCGACCGAGATCGACTTCAACCGCGGCTGGCGTTACGAACAGGCGGATGAGCGGCGGACCATGTCCAACGCCTACACGATGCTCACGTGGAACATCTCGCGGACGGCCGGCCTGGATCTGGCATACGATGCCAGTCGCAACGTTCGTCTCTACGATACGCGTGAGATTCCGGACAGCCTCTTTGATCAGACGCTTCATCGAGGCTGGCGGGGTGCGGTTCGCTGGTCTCCGTTTGCTCACATACTCCTGCGCGGCACAGGCGGTCTGCGTCTGAGCGAATCCGGCGTGACCGAGAGTCGCTATGCCACGCTGTCGGCTCGCTGGTCGCGCTTTCCGGGACCGCGCCAGTCGATGTGGCTGACTATGTCGGTGGTGGAGAGTGGATTCACTACAGGGTATCGACCCATGCTGTCATACCGATTCCCGGCGACGCGCAGGCTGTACGTGACGCTGACCGGAGCGGCCCAGATCTACCGCTCCACCCTCAGTACGACTTCGAACTACTATCTGGAAGCGGCCACCGCGCGACCGGTGGGAAGGCGGTTCTTCCTGTCCGCCACGTGGCGGCAGTATCTGGACAGCCAACTCAAATCAGCCGAGATATTCGGGGAACTCAGCGTACGCCTCTAGTGTCGTGAGTCAGAAGTACCCGTTTCAAGAACAGCTCTAAGAAAAGAGGAGGCCGGTTGACCTCCTCTTTCACTGTCATATCTCTTCGCAACCGCTATTAGAGTTCCCGCCACGACAGCACGATCAATCTCTTTGCGACATTGCTGCGTCTGGGCAAGCCCGGCAGCGAGATATCCCCGTTCTTCAAGCGCTCGTCGTAGGTGACTGTCATTTCGGCGTGTCCGCCCAAGAAGTCACGATTGATCTTGATCTCATTGCCGGCCGACATGGTCCCGGTGATCTGAAAGTCGAGAGGAGTACCGGCCGGATCCAGGGCATGATCCTCGAAGTTGTTGTCCGCGTATATATACGCATGGACATGTCCCAGCGGCCCGCCGTTGGGATCGCCGAAGTAGACGTTGCCGCTGCCTTCAATGGGTCCTTCGTAGATACCGTCGCCGTCGTCGCGCAGGAGGGGCTCTCCGAGGTTGTACTGATTGTCACCATTGAGATCGTCGTAGCTCTCGCCGTCGGTCATGGCGATCAGGGCGATGCCGTCTTTGGCCTGATTGTCGTATAGCAACTCGTCTGCGATGTAAATATTGCCCTTGGCCACGATCGTGATCTGAGTTCCTTCGGGTGGGCTCTTGATCAGTCGCGAGATCGTGGTATAGGGTTCAATCCAGAGATTGCCGTCGATGAAATAGGTCTTGTTGTTACCCGCGGAACTCACGGACACCAGGTTGAGATCGACACCTTCCCAGGGATCGCCGAAGAAGTAATTGGTATTGTCGAACGTGAACCCGACGTCCGTGGCCAGATCCGGCCGGAACTCCTTGACGAAGATGTGCCGTGGGTCGCTACTGGCAATATTACCGCCGGCGTCCCACGGACTGGTTGAATTGATGACGAAATCCGCGGTCGTCTCATAATTCTCGGCCTGGAGGTCCGGAGGTGCCAGGTAATCGGCGTTTTCGGTGGCGCCGCCGGACGGTGCGTTACCGGTAATCGTCGCACCGGCCTCTGCGGAACCGTTGATATCCGAATCGCAGTTCGACTGGATGTGTCCGTTGTGAAATACGTCCCCATTGATCACATCGGCGTCAGCGCCACAGCCGCCAAACTCCATCACGGCCGTATAGGTCTGTGTATCGACAGTGGAATCATACTCGTCGCGATTGCCTGCGTACATGGCGTGGTCGAACAGCGGATGATACTCCTCGGGCCCCATGATGACCTCGATGCCACTGGCGGCCTCGCCCTGCTGCCCCAGCGCGATCATTCGCACTCGGACGCCCAGCGCCGCGTCCGTAGAGCTGTCCGTCACCGAGACACTGTAGTGGCCGTTGCCCAGAGGTTCCTTGGTGTAGCCGCCTCGCCACTCCATGGAATCCTGGATCTGGGCGATGCCACGCTCGGCGCCGGCCTCGGCCAGCCAGAACGCCTGATCGTGGTGGACCTGATTGAAGGCGAGATCCGTGTCCGTCTGAGCGCGATTCACCGCCAGTATTCCGATGCCCGAAAACATGACGACGAGCGCCAGGGTCACCAGAATAGCACTGCCTCTTTGGTTGGCCACTGTTGAACGCATAGTATACCTGCTTTCAGCCGACGTTACGCATCGACACACGTTCACCCTGTGTGTATGTGCGGTAGCCGTTGTTTTCCGTGTATTTGTCGTCACGACGATCTGCCTGCACCTTCAGCGTGATCACCAGCGTCCTGGCGTTGACGGGCACAATGTTGAATTCGTTTACGAATTCTGCGAAGAGCGCGGGCGCGTTGCTGTTGGTCTTCTTCATCAACCGGTACACCGTGGTGCCCGACGATAGATTAGCCAGCTTGGTGTAGTCCGTGCTGTTCAATTCCTGGAGATAGTAGAGCACCGTGTCTACGGTCTGCGTCATGCTGTAGTAAATGGCCAGGGTATCCGTCTTGATCTCGAAGGGCACATGGCTGCCCAGATCAAATCCAGCGAGCCGCACCGTTTTCTTGATATCGCGAAGGGTACTGCGCCCCTGGTGCTGCAGCTCCGAGATGGTGTCCTGCGCCATGGACGCCAGGTGCATCCGGCTGTAGAACTGGAATCCGGCGGTGGCGACCACCGCGAAGATCAACGCGGCGATCATCAGTTCGGACAGCGTCAGCCCTGACTGGCT
>JAUVRN010000031.1 GCA_030597645.1 Candidatus Zixiibacteriota bacterium | reverse complement strand
GACACGACGCTCTGCTTTGGCGTATCCGCCACTGACCCGGAAGGCGACTCGGTGGTCATCACCGAGATTCTGAACCCCGGCGCATACTTCCCGGAGTTGGGTATCTTCTGTTTCAATCCGGACTCGATTTGCTTCGGCAATCCCAAGCCGTCACCAGCCGTCTCGTGCTACACGCTGGAGGACGGCCGCCAGGTCCTGAACATCTGTATCATATTTGAGGCCACGGATGCCTGCGGCAACTCCACCATAGACTCCCTCTGCCTGGAGTTGACCGCCAATCAGCCACCCGTGGTCGTGGCCCCCGATTCGGTTTCGCGGATCCTGTGCGGTCCGGGTGATGAGCTGTGCGTCTCGCCGGTGTACGGCCAGGACCTGGAGGACGGCATACTCCCGGTGGAGGTACCGGGCGCGATCTACGACCTGCTCCTGCAGTCTTTCTGCTTCGTCGCGGACAGCGCCGGCACGTACGTCTTTGTGGCCACCGCCACGGACAGCTGCGGAGCACAGGACAGCAAACAGATCGTCGTGACGGTCACAGACAACCAGCCGCCGTTCGTGCAGCTCCCCGACGACACGGCCCTGTTCCTCTGCGAACCGGATACGGTCTGTTTCGATATTTCCTTTGGTGATCCGGACGGTACGGCCCACATCATCGACATATCCGGACCCGCAGGCTACGATTCTGTTTCGGGTCAGCTGTGCGTCGCGGTTCTGGACGACAGCCAGCCCATCACCGTCACGGTAACCGTAGCGGACGACTGCGGCGCGACGGCAACCGACACGCTGATCCTGACGCCCACGTTCAATGCAGCGCCCCACGTGGCCCTGCCGCCTGACACGGCGACCCTCGTGTGCGACGTCGGGGACTACTGCATCCCGGCGGTCGTCATGGATCCGGACGGCAATCTCGCCGGACCACCGGACGTCACCGGCGGCACCTGGGATGCCGACTCCAACCGTGTCTGTATCGACGTGACCGGCGACGGCCGCTACACCGTGATCATCACGGCGACCGACTCGTGTGGTGTCTCGGCCACGGACACAGCCACCTACGACATTACGGTTAACCGGGCACCTCTGACATCGTTCTCGGTTCCCGACACCTCACTGTTCCTGTGCACGCCCGACACCGTGCTCTGCTTTTACTTCTTCGCCACCGACCCGGAAGGCGGCCCGGTGCTGCTCGACGAGATCCTCAATCCGGGCCAGTTCGATCCGCTGACCGGAGAGTTCTGCTTTAACCCCGGTGACATCTGTTTCAACGACCCCAACGAAATCGACACGACGGTCTGCCTGATCTTCTCGGCGACGGACACCTGCGGTGCCTCCACCTGGGACACACTCTGCCTCGAATTGACGGCCAACAAGGCGCCGGTGGTGGTGGCCCCGGCGGATACCACGATTACCGTCTGCATGGGCGACTCCCTGCTGGACGTGCTTCACTGTTTGAACCCGTTCCTGTTCTTTGACCCCAACGGCGACAAGGACACGCTGCACATCACATCCGCCGGACCGACGCACCTGTTTGACACGTCCAGCGGAGTCATCTGCTTCGGGGCGAATCCGGGCCAGAGCGAGTACACCTTTGTGGTTTCGGCCACCGACCGGTGTGGTGAGACGGCGGAGGACAGCGTCACCGTCACGATTGAGCCCATCCTGCCACCGGTGGTCACGCTGCCTCCGGACTTCAGCCAGCTGGTCTGCGTCGATTCGTCGGTGTGCTTCCCCGTACTCGTGGAAGACCCCAATCCGGGCGACAGCGTGACGGTAGAGGTGGTATCCGGGCCGGGTGTCTACGATCCGGCAACGGGCGATGTCTGCTTTGGCGTCGACTCCAGCGGCGACTACACGGTTGTCGTTCGCGCCACCAATCAGTGTGGCGCATACGACGAAGACACGGTGACCGTCGACGCCACCCTCAACTCGGCGCCGCAGTTCACGGTGGTACCGAAGATCGACACGTCCTTCTGCTCGGCGCCGTCACAGTTGTGCTTTACGGTAGTCGCGGTCGATCCCGACGGCGAGAGCGTCACCTATGCCCTGCTGGAAGGTCCGGGAACCATCCATGCCAACACGGGTCAGATCTGCTTCGCCCCGACCAACGCGAGCCGATCGTACACCTTCGTCGTCTCGGCCAGTGACTCCTGCGGCGCCGCGGATATCGATACGGCGACGGTCGACGTGCGGATCAACAGCGCTCCGGTGTTCGAACCCCCGAGCGACACGCTCGTTGCTCAGTGCTCGCCCGCGCAGATATGCTACCCACCTCTGGTAGCCGAGGATCCCGACGGCGACTCGGTGTATTTCGAGATCATCGATGGTCCCGGCACCATCACCGGCAACGTATACTGCTTCGTTCCGGATACGCCGGGCACGGCTATCTACTGCGCCACCATCCGGGCGGTAGACCCCTGCGGCGCGGCGGATACCGGCCAGATCTGCAGCCAGGTCCGTCTCAACCTGCCACCGGTGCTGTCCGTACCGGATGACTTCACACAATTCGTCTGCAGCGGGTCCGAGCAGATCTGCTTTGGTCCGGTGACGGCCAGCGATCCAGACGGCGGCCCCGTTTCGGTGGACAAAATCGAGGGACCGGGCACGTACGATCCGGACAGCAAAGCCACCTGTGTTGTGGCCTCCTCCGGTACCGGGAACTACCTCTTCGTGTACACGGCGACCGACACATGCGGCGCACAGGTCACAGACAGCGTCGACGTCACCGTGCTGGTAAACCGTACCCCCACGCTATCGGTGACCGGTGACGATGTCGCCTGCGTCGACAGCCAGGTATGTCTCGACATCGACGCCGTCGACCCGGATATCGGCGACCTCTTGACCGTGACACAGCTGGAGGGGCCTGCGGGCGAGTTCATTCCCAATCCTCTGATGGGGGCCTCGCCCCTGTCCGGACAGTGGTGCTGGACTCCCGACTCGGCCGGCACCTACCAGATCGTGCTCCAGCTGTCCGACAGCTGCGGTGCCACCGTCGTGGACACCACCACGATCGACGTATCGCCATTCTGCGACACACTCTGCTTTGCTGCCGAGATCCCGCTGATCTGTCCGGACAGCAGCAATCCGGACAACTGGCTGTTCCAGGGACGCACGACCGAGTTCCCGATCAGCGTCTCGGTCCACCGATCGGTGGGCGCCTTCGACTTCCTGATCGGCTTTGACGCCACGGCGCTTACCGTCACCGACGTGCTGCCCGGTGATGATATCTCGGCATGGGAGTTCTTCACGTTCCGGCTGGTGGATCCGGCCACGACCTGTACGGGGCCGTGCCCGTCCGGTCTGGTGCGAATCGTCGCTATCGCGGACATCAACAACGGCGTACCGATCTCCGATCCGTCCCAAATGCTGCCGTCACCAGAGCCGCGGGAATTCGCCCGGATTCGCTTCCATGTGTCCAATGACCGGACCCTGGCCGGCCAGGCCGTGGCGGTGCAGTTTTGGTGGAATGACTGCGGTGACAATACATTCTCCAGCCCCGGCGGCGACCTGTACGTATCCAACACGATTGATCCCGACACGTGCATCGGTGGCGGCGGCCAAGGGCAGATCGAAGCCTGTGCCGCCTTCCAGAACGGCGGCGGCTGCCTACCGCGTGCGTCCGATATCGATGACAGGGGCGATCTCAACTTGAACGGCATCGCCTACGAGATTGCGGACGCCGTACTCTACTCGAACTACTTCGTTCTCGGCCCGATCGTCTTCGATCCGGATCCGCTGCGTCGAGCGAGCCAGATCGCGGCCAGCGACGTCAACGCCGACGGTGATATACTGACCGTGGCCGACCTGGTGTTCCTGATTCGCATCATTCTCGGCTTGCAGGAGCCCATCCCAGGCCCGGGTCCCGCGCGAGTGGGCATCGTGGACGTGGCCGTCGCCGACCTGAGTTGGCGTGGTGAGGGCGATGAGACCACGGTAACCCTCGGTGCGGACGACCCGGTCGGTGCACTGTCCCTCAACGCAACGGTTCGAGGCAACGTCAAAGATGTCGTGTCGTCGGCCGCCCTCGAGTCAGCAGGCCTGGAGCTCAGGTGGCACCAGGATGGCACGGAACTGAACGTGCTGGTCTACAGCATGCAGGGACACAGTCTGCCTGCCGGCGAGATCGAGCTGTTCCGCATCGTAGGCTCGCCGGACATCGAAGATGTCAGGACCGACATCTCCGATGCGGCAGGCCGGGTCATGAAGTCGTCGGCGCAGCGGGAAGCCGTGCGCCCGGCTACGTTCGATCTGCTGGCCAACTATCCCAACCCCTTCAATCCGGAGACCGAGATCCGGTTCCGCCTGCATGGGGAACTCGAAGTCACGCTGATGATACTCAACGTTCTCGGGCAACCGGTCTCGACGCTGTTGGATCGGAGGACGCTGGTTGCCGGTGAGCACCGCATCGTCTGGTCGGCGCAGGATCATTCGGGCCGTCCGCTGCCGTCGGGAGTGTATCTCTACAGGCTCGACGCGGGTGGGGTCACCCAGACCCGGAAGATGCTCCTGGTGAGATAGACGTCGGCGCATTCACGCCGGTCCCGGCGCGGGGCCCGGCCACCTCCCACACTTGTTGGTAGTGTCCTCAGTAGATGATGAACTTCTGATTCGGGACACCAGAATCCCCATCGACACCACATCTTGCGTTTATCGGCCCGTTTCCTCCCATGAAGGACGCAGAATCTGCGAGGCAAGTTATCCTGTTGCGCGGGAATCGATATGGACCACGGGCCGGCACCTCGGAGGAGACTGCGCAGCCGCAGAAACTGCGCACTACTTATTGTCAATCGTGCGATCCCAATCCACCAATATGTTGTCAGCCAGCGACTTATATTGGATTATGGCATTCTTCCGATTCCGGCATCCACTTCGCTTTTAGGTGCGGTGCAAGACGACTCCTTTGAGGTGTTTGCTTGTCCCGCTGGCTTCCGACTCCTCCAGCGGCTCGGTGCCGCTGCTTCGTGCAGGGAGGACCGCGGAGCCGGAGGTACCGACAGGGAGGCAGAGGAAGTCACACGGGGATTGCCCCCGGGACCGCAAAAGCCAACAAGGGGAATTGAGGGCACCATTTGCGGGGATGGTGCCCTTCTTATTCTCAGCCGAGTCCCGCGCTGATCGAATCACGAGATGACCACGACCAGGCGAACACGACCGATTCGGACCATGTGCGGCATGGCAGCCGTGCTGCTCGCCGTGTGCTGGCCTGCCACCGGGACGCACCAGGCCTTCGCCGGTGAAGTCGACGACACGCCGGTGCTCAGAACGGATGGTTCGTCTCCTCTGGACGATGCGGCGCCGGATCTGAGCCTGGATTTCGAGGACGAGATCCAGACGATTCACCCCTGGGACAACAACGACTACGGAGATACCACCATCATCGGCGATCCGGGTCTTGGACGCCGGCGTATCGACAAGCCCACGCCTCCATCGATGGATCTCAACGTACTCGACCTCACCAAGGGGTCCGCAACCCGGCCCGACCATGGCGTGGCCATACTGCGCAACTTCCCCAATCCGTTCAATGCGCAGACGCGAATCGAGTTCCAGCTCGACGCGGACGGCCCGGTGAAACTGCGGGTGTACAATCTTCTGGGGCAGACGGTGCGCGAAATGGCGTGGACGCGCCTGACGGCCGGCATCCATGGGTGGACCTGGGATGGCCGCTCGGAACGCGGCGGCGTGGTGCCCTCGGGTGTGTATTTCTATCAGATCGAAACGGATGGCGGATCCGCCATCCACAAGATGGTCCTTCTAAAATAGGAAGGGCGCGCAGTCGCTATCCTGCACGCCCTTCCTGCCCTACCACTGATTTCAAAAACAGCTTCAGCGCTGTACTATCTGAATGGCGTCGTAGTCGCGCCCGAGTTGATCGGCGCTGCCGATGTACACATCGCCCAGTGTAACGGGGGGGGTCCCGGGTACGATCAGCCGGAGCAGATAACCTCCCGGCGTCAGGTGTGACAGACGGTAGTGACCACCGGGCCAAACCGGTGCGATATCACGCACGCGGCCCCGCTCATCGGTGACCTCAATACAACCCGACTGGAGCGGCCGCCCGGTAGTCGCAATGCGGCCGCCAATACCCCATGGCCCGTGGGGCACGGGAGCCAGATCGAGATCCAATCCGCGCTCGGCGATGACCTGCAAGTCGCTGTACGTCCAGCCCGCCCTACTGCCGAACCAGACCCCGCCGCGATCGTATCGCCGGGCCCATACGTAGAGATGAGACGGATCGTCTGCGGCCAGTTCATAACGCCCTGTCGAGTCGGTGCGCGTTACGTACACGGCGCCCTCCGAACTCCCGAGCGCACACAATTCCACATCACGAAGGGCTTCGTCACGGCTGGTCACGCGACCGGACAGCGAAAACGCGTGGGGATTGGGGGGCAGTGAAAAGTCTACACCCGTGAAACACACGCCCTCGACGACGTCCGCCGTACCGGTCCAGGGCACCGCGCCCCAGCCCTCGGCGGTCGCAAAAACGTAGTACCGACCGACGGGCATCGACTCGGCCAGGAAACGTCCCGCCTGGTCCGTCGAGGCACAATAGGTTCGCGCTTCATCCACAGCCACCAGCCTGATCTCCACGCCGGGAATGGGCGTTCCCTGCCTGGGAGTTGCCACCCTGCCCGACACGCTTCCGGTCGGCCGGTGTGTCAGGGACAGATTGATCTGTTGGGATGCCTTGTCGTACAGCGTCAGCGTATCCGACCACAGCTCAACAGCGCAGCCGGCAGCAAAAGCCGTGAGTGTGTATCGGCCCGGTGTGAGCCCGTGGAATCCGTAATTCCCTCTACTGTCGCAGGCCACCGTCCGAGCGTCACCGCCGAGCCTCTGCGCGAGCACCCAGCCCGATGTGCGTGCATTCCCCGTTGCGGCATCCGATAGGACACCGTACAGAGATGGCGGGGTGTCGCCCACTCCGAGCGCCGTGAGCGCAGTCAAATCGGCTGGCCACTGCCAGAACACCAGGGCCATGGTTAGCCCGATCAGAGTCGGGAGCCAGAGTCGTCGCATAGGCGTAATCCTCCGCTGTGACCAGTCGCGAAGTGAGCGCCCAACCGGTGTTCATTCCTTAACCGATTGCAACACAATGGGTTCTAGCCGATAAACGGTACCGTTTGGAGTGGGCAAACTGTGCCGGGTAGTGCACAGTTGTGCGACATCCGGGCGTACCCGCCGCGCCCTGGCCGGAGGCGGGTGTGAGAGATATGGGGCGAGCCGGCAGACTCGTTCGGGGCTATTCGTCGCGCAGGCGGAAACCGATCTTTACCGTCGCCTGGTACTCGAGGCCTTTCTCCAGAATAGCACCTCGCAGGTCGGTCACCTCGAACCAGCCGAGTCCGGAGATGGATTTCCTGGCCTGCTCCACTGCGGCATTGATGGCGACCGCATAGGACTCACTGCTGGTGCCGACGACTTCGATGAGCTTGAACGCTTTGGACATTTGAATCTCCCTCCTCTGTTTACACGGTCAGGTTGCCGGGCGTGACTCGGCGTTCCTCGTCCGAAGAGCACCGAATGAGCCCGGTGCGGTGCCGCACAGCGCGGTCAGGATCAACCGTCCGTCTGCGGGCGGTATATCGTGAACCATCCCCTGAAACGCCAAGCGCCAGTGCTCAGCCGGCCATTTCTTCACGAAGGCCAGTTTCTCCGCGAGTTGTTCCGCTGTCGGCCGGCCTTCCGGAGGCGGCATGATCAGCGGCTCCGTCTTGACGCGCCACGGGTAATCCTCGTCCGGTCTTCCAGGAGCATACCAGATCCGCTCATGCTCTTCGAACATCGTCGAAGTGACCCGGCAGGCACCCGCAAAGACGCTCTGACGAATCAGGTAGTACACGAGCAGGTCCCCCACGCGCATGCGCTCGGCCTTGCGTCGGTGTCGCGATTTGATACCGAGCAGCGCAAAATGCCGCTGAGCGGACAATTCGAAGTTTTCCGGCGATGTTACGATCATCCAGCAACGGCCGGTCGCGTCGGGGATCCCACCGGAACACTCAGATGGTATGCCCGTCACGGTCCACCAAGAAAGGATTCTGTGATCGCTCACGCCCGATCGTCGTGTCCGCACCGTGACCACAGTGAACGATGGTCGCATCCGGCAACGTGAGCAGGCGTTCATGGATGGAACGCAACAGGGTTTCGGTGTGACCGCCGGGCAAGTCTGTGCGCCCGATCGATGACAGGAACAAGGCGTCCCCGGAGAACACCCGGCCGTCAACGCACAGGCTCACGCCACCCGGCGTATGCCCCGGTGTGTGCAGTACACGCAGGGTCAGCCCGGCCAGTTCGAGCTGCTGGTCATGTTGAAGCCGGTGATCTACGAGCGGCATCGCCGGCTCGGGAACGCCGAAGTGCGCCGCGTCTGCGCGAGACTGCTCCATGATCGGTACGTCGGATGCGTGCAGATAGAAAGGAATGCCATACCGTTCCTGGAGCGGCGCCACGGCGCCAATGTGATCGAGATGGCCATGCGTGTTGACGATAGCCGCGGGCTTCCAGCCACGCTGGTCGATGATCTCCTGCAGCCTCGCGGCTTCGTCGCCCGGATCGATCACGATAAGGCGGTCATCGCCCTGCGGCCGGAGAAAAAACGTGTTCTCCTGGAACGGACCGACCGTAACACTATCCACCACAGTGTGTGAGCCGGGCACCTTGGAATCCGGGGCCGTCATGGGCGCCGAAGACTCTCCTCCGGGGATCTCAGCCGTCGTAGTACCAGCCGGTCGTGGCGAGGACCAGCGCAGATCGCTGATCGTGTTCGTGGACGGTCGTGATCTCGCCCAGCACGATGACGTGATCACCGGGCGTGATACACTCCACCACACGGCACTCCAGGACACAGGGCACATCGATGAGGATGGGCATGCCGTCGTTGCCGGCCCTGCAGGCCAGGCCGTTAATTCGACCGTCCTGGACCTGAGCCGGCGCAAAAAACGCCTGAGCCACATTCTCCTGACCGGCGGCAAGCAGGTGTACGGCGAACCGTTCGCTACGCCGCGAGAGTTCGGCCACGCCTGACGCCTCCTTGAGACTCACGGCCAGGATGGGGGGATCCCCGGACACCCGGGTCAGCCACGTGATGGTGCCGGCAGCGACCTGATCCTCGTGACGCGTGGTCACGACGTAGAGACCGCATACCATGCGGCGCAAAACGCGCCGCAGAACCTCATCGTCCATATTCATCCCTCACCGCCGGCGTGCGGCGGTTCTTCTTCCACCCAGCGGCGTGTACCCGAAGTGAGCGTCTCGCGCTTCCAGATGGGTGCGGTCGCCTTGAGGCGGTCCATGATGTGACGGCAGGCGGCGAAGGCCTCCACTCGATGGGCGGATGACACGGTGATACACACGGCGATGTCGCCCACGTCCAGCCGACCCGTGCGGTGCACAGCCGCCGCGAACTCGAACGGCCATCGACTGCGGGCCTCCTCGATGATTCGGGCGATGGTCTTCTCCGCCATCTCCGGATACGCTTCGTACTCGAGCGACGCTACGGCCGCATCGTTATTGTGGTTGCGAACGGTGCCGAGAAACTGAACAACCGCACCCGCGGCGTCCACCCGGGCCCGCGCGTACTGATGAGCCGGGTCAATGGGGTCGGGACCAACGTGAGTGTGTGCGAAGGGCGCCACCGGACCCGCGTCACCAATCGCGGTCGGCGACATACTTGGCGACATCTGCGATCAGCCACTCGGGCGTCGACGCGGACCCCGACACCCCCACGGTGGTTGCGCCCGCGAACCACTCGGCATCGATCTCTTTCACGGCGGCGACGTGGTAGGATCGCGGGTTCACATTCTCGCACACGCGGTGCATGACGCGCGTGTTGGAGCTGTGGTGGCCTCCGACGAACAGGATCACATCGTGCTGCCGGGCAAAGTCGGGCAGATCATCGTTGCGGTCGGTGACAAACCGGCAGATCGTATTGTTCGTCTCGAAGGGGATTTCCAGGCGGGTAAGCTCGTCCAGGATGCCCTGGTACTGCCCCTGCGAAATCGTCGTCTGCGCGAGCACGTACGACCGTTTGCTGCCGTCGAGCTTGCCGACATCCTCGGGCGTGCTCACGACGACTGCTTCACCACCGCAGTGCCCCACGATACCGATTACCTCGGCGTGGTTCGGCTTGCCCACGATCACCACCTGCATGCCGGCCTCCCAGGCACGCCGCGCCGCAATCTGTGAGCGCGTCACGACCGGGCAGGTACCGTCGATCAGCTCGACTTCCTGCTCCCTGGCCCTGGCAAATGTGTCCGGCGGCTCACCGTGGGCCCTGATCAGCACGCGTTCCTGGCCGTTCGAATTGGCGGCACGATCGATCATCGAGTGGTCGCCGCTTTGGAGACCGAGATTGCCCAGGCGATCGAGCTCGTCCTGATTGTGTATCACATCGCCGAGGCTGGTGGTGCTCACGCCCTCTGCAAGGCTGTTCTCGGCCAATCGAATGACTCGCTTCACGCCACCGCAGGGTCCGGCGTTCTCGTCAATGGTGACTTTCAGCCGCATGACTAAAGCTCGCTTTGCGGAGACCCGGGCACGGGCAGCGGCGTTGCCTGAAGGCGTTTGCCGGAGGCCCGGTCGGCGTGTCCGCTACGTTTGAGGCCCTGGCGGACTGCGGCTACGACGCCTTCCGGCGTCAGAGAGACGTCGGCCAGAAGCTTGGCCCGGGGACCGTGCGTGACGAACTCGTCGGGCAGGCCGAGGCTGATGATTCGCGGCGGGGCCTCGATCTCATCCTGGCAGAGGGAAGCGACGTGCGCTCCGAAACCTCCTGCCCTCACCCCCTCTTCAACCGTGGGAAGTAGCGAACAGCGTGAGGCGACGTCTGCCAAGCGCTG
>JAUVRN010000095.1 GCA_030597645.1 Candidatus Zixiibacteriota bacterium | reverse complement strand
ATTCGGATCCGGAGATGCTGCCGCGACAAAGGTTCAGTTCCGTGCCTTTCAGTTTCGTCGCGGGTACGGGTGGTTCGGGAGGTGGCTCATTCCTTCCGCTTGCAGGCGGCACCATGACCGGCCCCATAACCAGTTCGGGGGATCCGGCAATCACCATGGGAAGGGGCAATTTTGGAATGCTCAACACCAATGTCGGAGCCCATGCCTTTGTCGCCGGACAGAACAATACTGCGGCCGGTGATCTGAGTAATGTCTCCGGGGGTGCGTTTAACAGCGCCATGAATACAGGTTCGGCGGTGGGCGGCGGTCGCCGAAACCTCGCCAGTGGTGACTCCGCCGTCATCAGCGGGGGTGGCGGATTAAATCCCAGCGATTCCAATATTGCATCAGGAACGCAGTCCTCCATCGGGGGAGGCAAAGGCAATCGCGCCTCAGGAGATCAGAGCACGGTGGCGGGTGGAAGTCTCAACCAGGCGACGGACCTATTCTCGACCGTGGCCGGCGGTCTGAACAACCAGGCGACGGGCAACTCTGCCTTTGTCGGATCCGGTCAGGCCAACACCGCGTCCGGTTTTCTGGCGGTAGTGGCCGGAGGCAGTTCCAATACGGCGGCCGGTCAGTATTCATCGGTCATGGGTGGCCAAAGCAACAATGCATCCGGTCAGGCAGCCGTCATCGGAGGGGGCCAGACCAATTCGGCCGGAGGGCTTCGAACGGTCATCGGTGGCGGTGTGGACAATACGACCACGGGGATCGCCACTACGGTGCCTGGTGGGAGTCAGAATGAAGCGCACGGATCATACTCGTTTGCAGCGGGGCGCCGAGCTAAGGCCAATCACTCGGGCAGCTTCGTGTGGGCGGATACACTGAGTAGCGATTTTGAGTCGACGGCCGATAATCAGTTCCTGATCCGTGCTTCAGGCGGAGTGGGCATAGGAACCGAAACGCCACTGAACAGACTGGATGTCCACGGTGCGATTGCGGTCGGACTCAGCTACGCCGGCAATCAGGTGGCGCCCAACGGGGGGCTCATCGTTGAGGGATGGACCGGTCTGGGGACGGTCAGTCCCCACAGCAAGTTACATGTGAATGGAGCCATGGCCACATCGACACTCACCTTTGCCGGCGACGTCTCGCTCAACGAGGCCCACAGCGTGGTTCTCGTCGATGCATCCGGGGGCACACGCACGGTAAGGCTGCCCTCGGCGGCGGGCATCGCCGGCCGTCAGTACACCATCAAGAAGGTGGATGCGTTGAACTTCGGTGTCATCATCGACCCCGCCAGCACGCAACGCATCGACGGGGCGACCACACATACACTCATCGGTCAATGGCGGTACGTCGTCATCGTCAGCGACGGCGCAAACTGGAGGATCGTAGGCAACAACTGAGGAGTGCATCATGCGGAATCCTATCTATCGAACCGGGTTGGCGTTGCTATCGATCGTGGCACTGAGCGTGACGGTTCACGCCGGATTAGTCGGTACGGTGCCCATGCAGGGGCGGCTTACCGATGCGGCGGGCGATCCTGTTTCCAACGGTGATTACATGCTCGTATTCACCGTCTGGGATGCCCCGATTGGAGGCACTCAGCTCTGGAGCGAAGCGCAGGTGGTCTCCGCGAAGCAGGGAAATTTTAGCGTGTACCTCGGGAGCACGAATCCCATCGGTTTGGACGTGTTCTTCGGCGGTGTGGGCAATGACGTGCAGACCTATCTGCAGATCAAGATCGAGTCGGATCCGCCCATATCACCGCGCATGTTCATCGGTAGTTCTCCTCTGGCGCTTACGGCCGCCCGCCTGGACGGAGATTTTGTCAGAACCGATGCCGGTGAAGCCCAATTCCAAGGTGCCGGTAACGATTTCCTGATCGTCATCGTGTGCGAACCGGGGCTGGATGAAGCGTCTATTCGCCTGCAGAAGGAATCGGGCTCGGAAATCCCGATTGAGATGGTGTCCAACGCCGTTCGGAGTCGGGCACGCGTCGCGGCACCTGGAGTGGCTCAGCTGCCTGCCGTCCAGATCGACGCCGACGCATCGGGCGCGAGCATGACCTTCTTTGCCGATGTTCTTCCGGTGGTGGGTACTTCGATGCGGGATGGTGCCATGGGTGCCGACGCCGCAATGGTAGGTACGGGTATGGTGACTGTCCATGCCGACGGCACCGCGGGCGGAGTGCTGCTGGCCGATCCACGTCCCAGTCCGTCCAAGATGGATCTCGTCCTCATTACGGATGCGGACAAATCCCAGATTGCCTTTGGTGATGCGCTTGACGCCACGACCATTCTCGACGCCGTGATGACTCTGTCCGCGGACGAGACCGGAGGGGACATCAGTCTCTTCCCGCCTCTGGGCGGTGTGGCTTCGGTCGCGGGCAGAGATCTTCCTGGTTCGTGGGCAGCCGGAGGTGCATCCGTGCCATTCGTTGAAATCAGTTCCGACAATTCGGGCGGCAGCATCAGTCTCATCGGCGACTCCCCACTCAGCCCCCAGATCGATCTCGTGGCAGATCCCAGTGGCGGGAGGGTCAGTCTCATCGGCTCTTCTCCGTTGAGTACTAAGGCGGAACTGACGGCCGACGGCCAGGGCGGCAAAGTAAGCCTCCTGGGTGGTTCTCCACTCAACGCCAAGATTGAAATGGCGGCCGACGACAATGGACCCTGGCTCCGGTTTTTCGCCGGGGACCGTGACGTGTTCGGCATCGACGCCGACACCGAAAGCGTCTGCCTGCAGTTCCTGCTCCCGGGCCCTCCCGGACCACCGAGCTGGGGGCTCTGTGCCAACTTCAGCCAGGGTAACATGAACATGATCGTTCCGGCGTTGAACATCCTGCCGCCGGGACCCGTGACGCCCGGCGTGGCGCTTCGCGACGCAGCGGATAACCCCCGCGTCACGCTGTCGGAGACGATGATCGAGATCAGAGATGCGGCTACGGACTTTCACACGCAGCTCTTGCCGGGTTCAGTCAACGTCTACGATGCCGCTGGCAATATCGGAGTGATCCTGACAGCCGCGGGGATCTCCGGCCCCAAAGCGGCTTTCGGAAGCTCGCTTACGATCAATGGCGCCGACGCATTCGCTGCGGGTGCAAACAACAACGCCACGGGCGATCGCTCCGTCGCGATGGGCAATAGTGCCACGGCGGCTCACGACGGCGCATTCGTATGGAACGATGACAGCAAGACCACCCTCAGCTCCGACATAGCCAATCAGTTCAAGGCGCGGGCCAGTGGTGGATTCGTCTTCCTTTCCGACGTGGGGACGACAGCCGGCGCCCGGCTCTCAAAGGGTTCGTCGATCTGGCAGACGTTGTCGGATCGAAATGCCAAACGCAACCTGCGGCCGGTTGATCCCCACGTAGTGCTGGCGCAGCTACTCGAGTTGCAAGTCCAGCGCTGGAGCTACAAAACGCAAGATCCATCCATCGAACACATGGGCCCCACCGCCCAGGACTTCTATGCGCTGTATGGACTGGGGGAGGATGACAGGCATGTCACATCGCTGGACCTAGCGAGCGGAGCCCTGGCCGGTGTACAGGCGTTGGCAACCTCGCTGGCAGAACTGGATCAGCGAACGGCCGAACTCGAAAACTCCAGAGCTCAGCTGAGCCGCCAGAATCGGATGCTCCGCATTCTGGAGGGCCGGCTTGCCGTCCTCGAAGAGAGCCTTCTCTCGATGGGTGAGGAGGACGGATTGAAGCTGTCTTCGATTCGTTGACTCTATTTGTCATTCTGCGATCCAGGGGCCCCGCAACATGTGGGGCCCCTTTGGTTGCTGAAACGCCTTATCCGCCCGGCCTCTTCGGCCGCGCTCTTCTTGTGTGTCAGCGGTTATCTTGTTCCGTGCTCATCGTCTGGTTCAGCAAGTCGGGGAGAGACGACACGAAAGCGCGGATCTCGTCGCGTACCCGGCGATAGTGCGATAGCGCCTCCTCCTCATCTGCAGCCGAATCGGCCAGGCGAGGCGGGTCATCGAATGCGCGGTGGAGCTTGCGTGTGTTGCCCGAGAAGATCGGGCAGTTGCGGTCCGCATCCGCGCAAACGGTAAGGACGATGTCGAACGAGATCTCAGAAAGTGAGTCAAGCGCCTTGGACTCCTGCTCCGAAATATCCACACCGGCTTCGGCCATCACGGCGATGGCGCGTGGATCGAGGCTTTTGGGAGTCGTCCCGGCCGAATACGCCTCCACGGAATCCCTGAGCAGCGCGCGCGCCCAGCCCTCGGCCATTTGACTGCGGCAGGAATTGCCGGTGCACAGAAACAGGATCCGGGTTGCCATGGTGTATCTCTCCGATTGGTTTTGCTGCCTAATAGGGCAGTACGTATATCCTATACACTGGTTTCAAGAATGGTGACCAGGGCGAGCAGCTGCAAGCGGTGTAACGGCTGCACCCTGCCAAGGAAAGCACAATGAAGACACTCATTACAGGTGGATCGGGGCTGGTCGGCACCGCGCTCGGTTAGTATCTGAGGCAACAGGGCCACGAGGTGCTGAGGCTCTGCCGCAGGGGGACCGCGGGATGTGATGGACAACCGTGGTGGGATCCCTCCACCGGTCAGGTCGATGCGGACGCCCTGGCCGGTGCGGATGCCATCGTACACCTGGCGGGTGCCAACATCGGTGCGCGTCTGTGGACACAGGCCCGCAAGCGTCTCCTCCGGGACAGCCGGGTCGAGTCCACGAGGAAGCTGGCTGAATACCTGGCTGCTCGTCCGAATCCACCTTCCGTGTTCGTCTCCGCATCCGCGGTGGGGTTCTACGGCAACCGGGGAGAAGACGTGCTCGACGAGCAAGAGGAGGCGGGATCGGGTTTCCTCGCCGATCTCTGTCGTGAGTGGGAAGCGGCATACATCCCCCTGGTGGGCTCAGGCGTACGCGTGGTCCACGCGCGATTCGGTATCGTCATGTCGCCGCGCGGTCTGCCCCTGTCGCGATTGCTTCTGGTATTCCGTATGGGAATGGGTGGCCGTCAGGGCCACGGCCGGCAGTGGGTATCCTGGATCGACATCGACGACCTGACGCGCGCGATAGAACACGTGCTGATCTCCGAAGAGATCTCGGGACCGGTGAATGCCGTGGCACCCGAGCCGATTACCAACGCAGCGATGACACGGGTGCTGGCGGGTGTACTTCACAGGCCGGCGTTTATGCACGTTCCCGCTTTTGCGTTGCGGCTGATCTTCCGGGACATGGCGGATGAGGCGCTGCTGAGTAGTGTCCGCGCTCAGCCCGCGCGGCTACTGCAGGGAGGATTCGAGTTCGCGTACCCGGATCGCAAGTCGTCGCTCGAGCATCTACTTCACTGATTCCAGGTCCGTCGTCGGGGGCTACCGCACGCGGCGATCGCCGGCCAGCGCACTGTAGTGCGCATACAGCTCCGGCTTGCCCCACGCCTCATAGAGATCTGCAAGACGTCTGGCGGTTCTGCGCGTGTGACGGTCCCTTGGGCCGCGTTCTTCGGTGAGTACTGCATACGTCTTTGCAAGCAGTTCTTCGGCCTCCCGATAGCGACCAAGGTGCGTGAGGCAGAGCCCGAGGTGGCTGCGGGCGTCGTACGTGTGCCAGTCGTCAGGCAGATGCTCCTCACGAATCGTCAATCCCTCGCGTATGAGCGGCTCCGCCTGACTTGCGTCCCCCATGTACACGAGCGATTGGCCTTTTCCGAGTAGTGCTGCGGCCTTGTTCTGACGATCGCCGGGAAGGACAGCCCGAGAGATCGCCAGCGCCTGACCGTACGCCGAATCTGCCGCCGCGTATTTCTTCTGCCAGAGAAGGGCATCGCCGAGGTTAGTCAGATCGGAGCAGATCAACTCGTGATCGTCGGGAAATCCGGTGCGACGAAGGCGCAATGCCTCCTGGAAGTACGCCTCGGCGCGATGATACAGGTCGAGCTGCACGTTGATGCTGCCCAGGAAACTGTTTCCGTCGGCCGAGTGCTGGTCTTCACCATAGAGTTGCCTGCAAAGCTCGAGGTTGCGCTTGTAACACGCTTCCGCCTCCTCGAGGCTATCCAACGCCTGCAGCGCCAGACCCAGTTTGTTCAGGCTCTCCACGACAGAAGGGTGCACTTCTCCATTCTGCTCGATCTGTTTCTCCAGCGCGTTGCGGTAAAGGCGCTCAGCTTTCTTGTACTCGGCGTTGGCATAGGCGATGTTCGCGAGCTGCGTCATCCCCTCCGGTGTGGACGCTTCCTGGCCCGCTCCATCTCGATCCCCCGTGCACTGGACGGTGCACAGAGTCATCAGTGATGCAGCTATCACGAGGACAGTCGCCGACACGGCAGACTTCCAGAGGGCTTTGTTCATACGTGCTCAGTCCTCGGCCATGGCCGGCTGGCAAAGCAGCAACAGCACGATTACACACCGTGTCGAATCGTGTTTCAACATAGTCCGATCGCGATTCATCATCGTCCCCCTATCACACGTCTGCGGTCTGGGGCACGGCGGACCGACCCATGAGCCACAGGTAGCAGGCCACGGCCAGTCCCGCGGAGCTAAAGACCATGCACATGACCACGATCTGATACCGCGCGGCCAGAAGCGGCGAAACACCCGAGAGAATCTGTCCGGTCATCATGCCGGGAAAGGAGACCAGCCCTGCTGCCAGGAGCGAATTGATCAGCGGGATCAGCGACGTCCGCAACGCGGTGCCCCGGGCCTCCCGGAACGAAACGTTGCGGCTCATCTCGGTCTCGTACCGCTCGGCGGCCAGGCTCACGGCGTTCATTGCGTTGGCCAGGGCCATGCCTGAGAGGGGTACGAGGTACCGCGGCCAGAACCAGGGATCCAGTGACAGTACACCCTGTGTCACGAAGACCAGCGTGATGCTGCTTCCGAAGGCAAGGGATATGAGGACCTTCGGAAGCAGGCGGCGACGCCGTTGCTTGATCGGTCGCAAAGCGATCCATCCCGCCGCCACGAGCATGACCGAAAGCACCGCCAGTACGATACCTACACGATCTGCCTCGAAGATGAAGGTCAGTACGTAGCCGACCATGACAAGCTGCAGCGCCATGCGCGCCATGGCGTACAGCCCTGTCTTTCCCTCGTTGGACCAGCGGAACATGATCCAGACCACGGCCAGGGCCGGGACGAAGCCGATGGCGAGCTTGGCCAGAGTGATGGACTGAAGAGTCCCGTTCATGACGGTCCCGTCCTCTCTAT